>JAOUDB010000472.1 GCA_029859485.1 Desulfuromonadales bacterium
ATGATATCAGTCTTGCAAATGGTGTTAAACAGGTCTTGGCTAGTGGAAACTTCTGGTTGTTGGCAGGGTGGTTCTTTTTTCAGTCAGCGGTCTTCTTCTCGTTTGCGGGGCTGTGGGGCGGACCTTATCTTAACCATGTTTACAGCCTTGACCGTGTCGGAGCGGGGCAGATCCTCTCGATGCTGGCTGTTGGCCTGATCGTTGGAAGCCCAATGCAGACATGGTTTTCGAATAGAGTCTGCAAGGGACGTAAACCTGTCTTGATTCTTTCAAGCGTTGTTACCAGTGGCATCACAGGTCTGTTGGTGTTTTCAACAGCAGGTCTCTCGCTCAATACTTTGTCGCTGATCTGTTTCCTTATGGGTATGTTTACCAGCGCCTCCGTGGTGATTGGTTTCTCTGCCACGAAAGAGCTTTTCCCTGTACAGATCGCCGGCACCTCGATCGGCTTGATCAATCTCTTCCCCTTTGCCGGCGGAGCCGTTTTCCAGCCTGTACTTGGCTGGATTCTTCAGGGACACGAAGTCTCTGAGAATGTGTACTCCGTTTCTGGCTATCAATCGGCCTTTGTCGTATTGCTCTGTTGTGGACTCACTGCGCTTTGCTGTGCGGGAATTATGAGAGAAACGATGAAGGACGGTCACCTGGTGCATGGTCACTACCCCTTGCTAGCGAAAGACTAATGCTTGTTGAAAACCTGGCAACTGGTTGCGCGGCTTGATGGCAACAGATGCCGATACCTTGCAAATACGGCGTATCCGGCGCGAGCAGAGAGGTGGATGCCAGGTAAGCCTACGAAGGAAGACAGCAGCGGGTAGAAGGGCGAGGGGAGAGCCTCCCAGAGTCTCCTGAAAGCTTCAACCCCGGAATAATAATGACCATCTGCATCACGTGCATGCAACTTCTCCTGAAATTCATCTATTGTTTTGCCGAAAGTCTCGGCGTCGAAATCAGCACTCGCAATATTAACGAATTTGAGACGTTGGTCTGCTATCGAACGATAGTAACGGATCTCGGTGCTGCAGACTCCGCAGGCCCCATCGTAAAAGAGTGTCAGTGGATAGTTGATCTTCATAGTTTGGTCCTCATCGTGTTCAAGAAGGGAGTGTTTATCTGATATTATAGCTGAATTGGTTTTTGCGTGCTTGTTCTCACCAGAGGACTGAGCTTTCTCACGATTTTTCTTTTCACTTTGACCTTTCGCCATTCTTTCTGCATGCTATAAATACATTGAATGACAGATGAATGAGGGCCATGGATCTTATCAGTCGATTAAATGCAGCAACCTTGATTGCCCAGCAGGAAGATGATCTTCCGGATTTTCTGGCCGTGCGTGTTTATGCTATTGCTGAACAGTTGACGGGGAGTCCTGTCTTTCAAGTCGAGATAGAAGAATTGATAGAACAACTGTCTCTTTACGACACCTATGGCCAGACCGGTTATATCGGTATGGGCGTCAACAATTACATCCTTGAAGGCACGATCGTACGTATTGAAAAGAAGTTGTCCAATTGTGCCCAAGGGGCAAGGGAGTGAGTATGAAAGCGAGTATTGAATATTGTACGATGTGAGGTTATGAAGTGCGTGCTGTCAGTTTGGCGGCATTACTAAAAAAACATTGCGGCAATGATGTAGAATTGATCCCGTCGACCGGTGGCGTCTTTGAAGTTGTGGTTGATGGTGTGCTTGTCTATTCGAAAAAAGAGACTGGGGAGTTTCCCGATGAACAACAGTTGGTGAAACAACTGGTCAACTCATAATTGAAAGGTGGGTCATGTCTGAAAAAACGGTTTTGATTACCGGTGCCTCTGCCGGTTTCGGCGAAGCCTGTGCCAGGATTTTTGCTGCTGAAGGAGCTCGCCTTATTCTGACTGCACGACGGTCTGAGAGGCTCGCGGCTTTACGTGATGAGCTAAAAGAGAGTGCTGCCGGGGTTCATATTGTTCAACTGGATGTGCGTGACCGAGCCGCTGTCGAAGGGCTGGTTGAGTCTCTCCCGGAAGATTTTCGGGAGATCGATGTGCTGGTTAACAACGCTGGTCTGGCTTTGGGTCTTGAACCCGCCCACCAGGTTGATATGGAAGACTGGGAAATCATGGTTGATACCAATATCAAAGGCCTGATGTACTGCACCCGCGCCATTCTGCCCGGCATGGTGGAACGGAACCGGGGTCATATCGTCAATATCAGTTCTACGGCAGGCTCTTGGCCTTATCCTGGCGGTAATGCTTACGGGGGCACCAAAGCCTTTGTGACTCAGTTTTCCCGTAACCTGAGAGCCGATTTGGCTGGTAAGAAAGTCAGGGTAACGTGTATTCAGCCCGGTATGGCGGAAACCGAATTCTCCAATGTTCGTTTTAAAGGGGATGATGATAAGGCGGATCAATTTTATAAAGGAACAGATCCTTTGACTGCTGTTGATATTGCTGAGACTGTGGCTTGGGTGGTTGGTCGGCCGGCTCACGTAAATATCAACTCACTTGAAATTATGCCTGTGAGTCAAACCTGGGGGGCGATGACGATTCATCGTGAGGACTAGGATAGACACCAATGCGATCAGCACGTTTGTCAGGGCCGACCCCGTATGGGGCTGGCCCTTTTATTTAGTGCGCCAGGCATGGCGCGTGGCGCGCAAGCGCCATCTAGTCGGCTGTGGTGGCTGATTAGTGACTTGGAGGTGAAAGTCCTCTGCGGACCCTGATGACGGGAACCGCTAGTTGAACGGCAAGGGTGTCCACCGTGAGGTGGAATCTGAAGGAAGCCGCAGGCAAACTTCCGGCCCGACGAACAGAAATCGCATATGAGGCAGTTCCATCCGGGCGAGAAGGCTAATATCTTCAAAGCC
>JAOUDB010000059.1 GCA_029859485.1 Desulfuromonadales bacterium
CAAAGCTGTGAAAAAACCCTGCAGCTGGCACTCGGTTCCTGCCGTGATTCGGCCTGGCTGCTGGTGCAGATTCTCCGTTTGCGGGGCCTGGCTGCTCGATTTGTCAGTGGCTATTTGATTCAACTCTCTGCTGATGAAAAATCGCTGGACGGGCCCTCCGGTCCGGAAACAGATTTTACCGATCTGCATGCATGGGCCGAGGTCTACATTCCGGGCGCGGGCTGGATCGGTCTTGACCCAACATCCGGCCTTCTTGCCGGCGAAGGCCACATCCCTCTGGCCTGCACCCCGCATCCGTTAAGCGCGGCTCCGGTGACCGGGGCGACTGAGGCCTGTGAGGTGGAGTTTAAACACAGCAATACAGTGACCCGCTTCCATGAGGATCCGCGAGTCACCAAACCGTACAGCGATGAGCAATGGCTGACGGCCAACGCTTTGGGTCAACAAGTTGACCAAGAACTGGTAGCGGCTGATGTCCGTTTGACGATGGGCGGAGAACCGACCTTTGTCTCGATCGACGACATGGAAGGTGCGGAGTGGAACACGGATGCTGACGGCCCGCACAAAAGAGAACTGGCCAACAACCTGCTGCTTCGTTTACGTGAGGCCTTTGGTTCCGGTGGCCTGCTCCACTACGGCCAAGGCAAATGGTACCCGGGCGAAGTTATGCCTCGTTGGGCCTACAGCTGCTTCTGGCGCAAAGATAACACCCCGATCTGGCGTGACATTGAGCTGCTGGCCGACATCAATCATGACTATCAGTTCACCCACACCGATGCGCTGAATTTTTCTGAACGCCTGACTCAACAACTGACCATCAGAAAAGATTATCTGGTCCCGGGCTATGAAGATGTTCTTTACTGGCTGTGGCAAGAAGGAACCATTCCGGACAACCTTGACCCACTCAAAGCCGACCTCAAAGACCCCGCGGCTCGCCGCGCGCTGGCACAGGCGCTGGGTAAAGGGTTGGGAACTCCCATCGGCTATGCCTTACCGTTAAAATGGAACGAGGATAAAAACTCTTGGCAAAGCAGCCCCTGGGATTTCAGACGTGAGCAGATGTTTCTGATCCCAGGCGATTCTGCCATGGGGATGCGCCTTCCTCTCGACTCGCTCCCCTGGGTTGCTCCTGAGAAGCGCGAGCCCTTTTATGAGCGGGACCAGTTTGAAGAACTCCCGGAGCTTGAGGACTACCACGACAAAGTTGGCGAGAGCACAAGCACTAAAGAGGAGACCTCCACCGAGGTAGAGGTATCACACACCGCGCTCTGTGTTGAATCTCGGGATGGCCGTTTACACATTTTCATGCCACCGTTGAGCACCCTGGAGCAGTATCTCCATTTGATTGCTGCGGTTGAAAAAACAGCTGCAGAGCTCAAAATGCCGGTGGTCATTGAAGGCTACGAGCCAGCACGCGATTACCGGCTGGAACGCCTGGCCGTCACACCCGACCCCGGTGTCATCGAAGTCAATATCCATCCAGCCAAAAGCTGGCCGGAGCTGGTTGAGAATACCACCAGGCTCTACGAAGAAGCCCGACAGTGCCGTCTTGGCACGGAAAAGTTCATGCAGGACGGCCGTCACACGGGCACCGGTGGTGGCAACCACATTACCCTGGGCGGAGAAACGCCGGCCGACAGTCCGATGTTGCGGCGGCCGGACTTGCTGCGCAGTCTGATTACCTATTGGCAGCACCACCCCGGACTCTCCTACCTCTTTTCCGGAATGTTTGTCGGCCCGACCAGTCAGGCACCACGGATCGATGAGGCCCGTAACGACTCTCTTTACGAACTTGAAATCGCCTTCCAACAGATGCCAGAAGGTGAAGTTGCCGAACCCTGGCTGGTCGATCGCCTGCTGCGAAACCTGTTGATCGATGTCACCGGCAATACTCATCGTGCCGAGTTTTGTATCGATAAGCTCTTCTCACCCGACAGTGCCACAGGTCGCCTTGGGATACTTGAGCTGAGAGCCTTCGAAATGCCACCACATGCTCGAATGAGCCTGGTGCAGAACTTGTTGCTGCGTACCCTGATCGCCTGGTTCTGGAAAGAGCCCTACAAGCAGGACCTGGTTCGCTGGGGGACCGAACTGCATGACCGTTTCTTGCTGCCATACTACGCGCGGCAGGACATGAAAGAGGTCGTTGCTGACTTGCAAAAAGCCGGATACCCCTTCCAGCTCGACTGGCTCGACCCCTTCTTTGAGTTCCGCTTCCCCCGTTACGGAACGGTGCAAATTGACGATATTGAGCTGGAATTGCGCTTTGCCATCGAACCCTGGCATGTTTTGGGTGAAGAAGTCTCCAGCCAGGGAACAGCACGTTTTGTAGACTCCTCGGTGGAACGGTTACAGGTTCATGCCACTGGCCTGACGGAAGGACGTCATGTTATTACCTGCAATGGCCGTCGATTGCCTTTGCGCAAGACAGGCCGTAAGGACGAGTTCGTCGTCGGTGTCCGCTATCGTGCCTGGCAACCGCCTTCGGCACTACATCCGACCATCAAGCCGCATTCACCGCTGGTGTTTGATGTCATTGACAGCTGGACCGGCCGCTCAATCGGCGGCTGTACTTATCATGTTGCCCATCCCGGTGGACGAAATTATGATGATTTCCCAGTCAATGCCATTACCGCAGAGTCGCGACGGGGGGCTTTGTTCACGGTCACAGAACACACCCCTGGCCCGATTCAGCCGCAGGCGGACTTTGTCAACCTCGGCGAATTCTTCCCGCAAGGGACTCCTCCGGGTCAGATGGCTCCTCCTCTGGAAGAGCCGAGCAACGAATTTCCCTACACCCTCGATTTGCGTTGCGCGCCGCCGAAATAACAATTTTTACCTGGTTCGAAGATCGTAATCTGTCTAAGTGAGACAATAAACGTGACGATAGAAATAGATAGGCGCAAAAAACCCGGCTCCCAGTCTTATGAGACAGAGTTGGGCAAATATAATGAACTTGGCGTCGGGGGTGAGCAACACCTCCCGCATGAGCAGATACTCTTGCAGACGCTGGAGAAGCTGGGTAACAAAAGACTGGCAAAACGCCGCAAAGAAGCGCAACGGCTTTTACGTGAGAATGGCGCAACCCATAATCTTTTTGGCCCCGCAGATACAACACGTGACTGGCAGTTCGACCCAATTCCATTGGTTATTGGAAGCGAGGAATGGTCTCTGGTTGAGCAGGGATTGGTGCAGCGGGCAGAACTGCTCAATCTGATTCTTGCCGACATTTACGGTCCGCGGAAGCTGATTGAAAATGGTTTACTGCCACCGGAGGCGGTCTTTACTCACAGAGGTTTTCTCTGGCCTTGCGTTGGGCTTCTGCCTCCAGGTGGAAGACACCTGAACTTTTATTCTGCAAATATTGCAAGAGCGAAAGATGGACGATTCTGGATTCTTGATGATCATTCCACCCCTCCCTTTGGCTCCGGATACGCGTTAGAAAATCGTGTCGTCATGACGCGTAGCTTCCCTAGGCTATATCAAGATTTTCAGGTCCACCGGCTGGCTATGTTTTTTCGCGCCTTACGGAACCGGCTGACGCTTTTAGCGAGGAACAATCAAACCGAACCACGCATCGTAGTCCTTACCCCCGGCCCGGAGCATGCCCTTTATTTTGAACATGCCTATCTCGCTTCCTATCTTGGCTATACCCTGGTCCAAGGTGGGGACCTGGTTGTTCGTGACAGCTGTGTCTGGCTCAAATCAGTCGGCGGGCTGCGTCAGGTCGATGTCATACTAAATCGGCTCGATGAGACGCTTTGCGATCCCCTCGAGCTTCGTGGATCCTCCTTGTTTGGCATTCCAGGATTACTGGAAGCCGTCCGGCGTGGCAACGTCACAACGTCTAACGCTATCGGCAGCAGCGTGCTGCAGAACCCGGCTATGATGGCTTTCTTACCAGGAATTTCACGTCATTTATTGGGAGAAGAATTGCGCCTGCCATCCGTTGCCACCTGGTGGTGTGGACAACCGCGTGAGCGCGAATTCGTGCTACAGAATCTGAACAAGCTGGTTATAAAACCAATCCATCCACTCCCGGGCCTCCCTGAAATGATACCGGGACAACTCAGCGAATCCCAACTCAGTGCCTGCCGTGAGAGGATTCTCGCCAATCCGCATCTGTATGTTGGTCAGGAACCTGCCAACCTGGCAACCGTTCCTACTTTTGTGACCGACAGGATAGAACATCGACCGTTCATTTTAGACACCTTCCTGACAGCAAAGGATCAATCCTATGTTGCCATGTCCGGGGGCTTAACCAGAATTAACGAAAACGAAGGCAGCTTACTCACATCGAAGGAAGGCGGGTACAGCAAAGACACCTGGGTTCTGACCACGGAACCGGCTAAGCAGGTCAACCTCTGGCGACAAGCCCCACCAGATCGTCTCATTGAGCCTTTGTTAGGCTCGCTGCCGAGCCGTACCGCTGAAAATCTGTTCTGGGCGGGTCGTTATGCCGAACGCGCCGAAGCAACCGCCCGCCTGCTTCGATCGATCCTTACAAATTTCATTGAATTCAATGAATTTCGTGACCCTGATGATCGCCTGAGCCTGGAACATTTATTACAGGCATTAACTCGTGTCACATCGACCTACCCTGGATTTGTAGGCGAAGGTGCCGCAGAAAAGCTGGCGGACCCTCGCGCTGAGCTCATGTCTTTGACCAGCGATGTCGATAGGCCAGGAAGCTTACGTTCATTGTTACGGAGTTTTGGCTATTCTGCCTATATCATCAGGGATACCCTCCCTGTAGACGCATGGCGAATTGTTGACAATATTCAGCAGAACTGGAACCCGAAAGTATCGATCTCCCTCATTGGCAGCGGCCGCTTACATGACAGCATTACTCAGTTGCTTCTGCAACTCTCAGCCTTCAGCGGTCTGAATAATGACAACATGGCGCGGGAAACAGATTGGTTGCTGCTGAAAATCGGGCGCAGCCTCGAACGCGCCCTGAATCTGATTGCCCTGTTACGGGCAACACTGGTTCCTTATTACAAGCCATCGATGGAAGCACAGATGTTTGCAACCGTTCTGTCAACCAGCAACAGCCTCATTACCTATAGGCGACGTTACCGTTCATTCATACAACTTCCATCAATTCTGGAATTGTTATTAACGGATAAAAACTATCCCAGAGCACTTGCCTATCAACTGCACCAACTCCAGAGAATGATTGCAGAGCTGCCGCAGGATCAGCCAGCAGCACAGACAAGTGAAGATAGAATACTGATTAGCGAGGCCTTTGCAGAGCTCAGCAATGCGAACCTTAAGCAACTGGCCCAGTTGTCAATAAGCGACAACTGTTATCCGTTGTTGGAGGAGCTCCTGACAGTACAAAAAGAGCGGCTTGAAAAACTTTCTGAGGCTTTGACGCAACTTTATTTCAGCCCAACCCTGGTGCCGCAGCGCCTGGGTGCCGTTGCGCACTGGAAAAAGTCATGAAATACCGCGTAACCCACTCGACCCAATACATTTACAGCACGCCGGTTGCCCTGTGTCGCAATGAAGCCTGCTTGTTGCCTCGTAACACCTTAAGACAGAAATGCCTGACGAGTGAGCTGCGGATTGAACCTTACCCCTCCGACCTGCGCGAGCGACTGGATGCCTTTGGTAATCGTGTCAGCCACTTTGCTATCCAACACCCCCATGAAGGGTTGAACGTAACTGCGACCAGTGAGGTCTCGGTCTCTGCAGATCCCAACCTTTTCGTAGCGGCGAATCAACTTTCCTGGGAGTCAGTACGAAAACATCTGGCCAACGATAGAGGCCCGCTGACCCTAGAGGCCTTGCCCTTTCTGTATGATTCGCCTTTGGCTCAAAAATCTCAGGAGCTTGAGGCTTATGCCAAGACATCTTTCTCAGAAGGCCGCCCAATGGGAGAAGCTGCAGCGGACCTGATGCAGCGGATTTATAGTGATTTCACCTACGACCAGGAGAGCACAACGATCGACACACCACTTTCTGAGATCATGGTGGCCCGTAGCGGGGTCTGTCAGGATTTTGCCCATATTGGCGTCGCTTGTCTGCGCTCAATCGGCCTGGCGGCTCGTTACGTCAGCGGTTACATTGAAACCGCGCCACCACCGGGCCAAGAACGACTGATTGGCGCTGATGCCTCACACGCCTGGTTTTCAGTTTACGCTGCGGATGCCGGCTGGATCGACTTTGACCCGACCAATAATCAGATCACCGGCGAACAGCACATTACCGTCGCCTGGGGACGCGATTTTGCAGATGTCTCCCCTTTAAGGGGGGTTGCTCTGGGAGGCGGAAAACATAAAGTGGTCGTTTCGGTGGACGTTGCCAGAATCCCTGATAACATCCTCAATTACCAATCGCAAAGTCAGTCACAATTAACCTGACCGCGCATCGATTTTGTTCCTGATCTCAAGTGGGATCGACAGACATTTTTCGGCAAGGAGCCTCAGATGAGATTTGATGGTTATGATACAGAGGGTTTCTACGATGAAGTATTTGACTCACAAGGTAAGCCGCGTCCAGGCGCTGACCTCCTGATCCAGAGGGTCAATGCTTTACCGGAGTCGGAGCTGCAACGGCGCCAGAAAGCGGCTGAAATTGCACTCCTGAACCTCGGAATCACCTTCAATGTGTATGGTAGTGAAGCACAAACTGAAAAGATTTTCCCTTTCGATATTGTGCCTCGTATTGTTCAGGCCAAAGAGTGGGAAGTTCTTGAGCGAGGTCTAACACAACGGATCACCGCCCTCAACAGTTTTATCCATGATGTTTACAATGATCAGAAAATTATAAAAGACGGCATCGTCCCTGCCGAGCTGATCTTCTCCGCGGACGGCTTCCGCAAACCCTGTATCGGCCTGGAGCCACCCTGCGGCATCTGGTGCCATATCACCGGGACTGACCTGGTCAGGGATGGGTCTGGAGAATTTTTCGTCCTGGAAGATAACCTGAGATGCCCGTCAGGCGTTTCTTACGTACTGGAAAATCGGCTACTCATGAAGCGGACCTTTCCGATGGTTTTTGATGCCTGCAGTGTCCAACCGGTGACCGATTATCCAAGCCGTCTCCTTGAGATGTTGCAGGAAATGGCCCCGCCGGGAGTTCGAACCCCGGTCGCCGTTGTCTGGACCCCGGGAATTTACAATTCAGCCTATTTTGAGCACAGCTTTCTAGCCCAGCAAATGGGCGTGCCCCTGGTCGAAGGTGGCGACTTGGTCGTCCATCGCGGCGAAGTGATGATGCGCACGACCAAGGGTCTTGAGCGGGTCGATGTCATCTACCGAAGAATCGATGATGATTTCATGGATCCGAAAGCGTTCCGCGCGGACTCCATGCTTGGAGTCCCGGGATTGATGAAAGCCTACAGTAAAGGGAAAGTTGCGTTGGCCAACGCACCGGGCACCGGGGTTGCCGATGACAAGGCTGTCTATGCTTATGTCCCGGAGATTATTCGCTATTATCTCGGCGAAGATCCGATCATCAACAACGTCCCCACCTACGCCTGCTGGCGAGATGACGACCGCAAATACGTCCTGGAGAATCTGGACAAGCTGGTGGTCAAAGCGGTCAACGAATCGGGCGGCTACGGCATGCTGATTGGACCGCATGCATCAAAAGCCGAACGGGAAGAATTTGCCCGGCGGATCAAAGCCAGTCCACGCACCTATATTGCCCAGCCGACTCTTGCCTTATCTCGAGTTCCGGTATTAGTAGACGATCACTTCGAGGGGCGCCACGTCGATCTCCGTCCCTATATCCTCTTCGGCGCAAAAAGCACCTACGTTCTGCCCGGGGGATTGACCAGGGTCGCATTGAAGAAAGGTTCTTTGGTCGTCAACTCCTCACAGGGGGGAGGGAGTAAGGACACCTGGGTCCTTAATGCTGAAGGTGGCCCCTCTCCTGAATCTGCCCTGCAACAAGAGGAGGGATTATAATGCTGAGTCGTGTCGCCAACTCTATCTACTGGTTGAATCGCTATATTGAACGTGCTGAGAATGTTGCCCGTTTTATTGATGCCAACTACCACATGACCCTTGATATCCCCGACAGCGCCAGTCATCAATGGCAACCACTTATCAATACCACTGGAGACCACGAACTGTTCGAAAAGCTCTATGGTGAGGCTAACCGGGAAAACGCCATAGAATTTCTGGTTTTCGATCGCAACAACCCCAACTCAATTTATTCCTGCGTCCGCTCGGCAAGGGAAAACGCGCGTTCCGTTCGTGAGTACATTAGTTCAGAGATGTGGGAGCATCTCAACACTTTTTACCTGATGATCAACACCGCAGCCCAGGAAGTGTCGATGGACCTGCCACACCAGTTTTTTGTTGATATCATGAATGCCAGCCATACGTTCAGCGGCACCACTGATTCAACCATGAACCATGGTGAAGGCTGGCATTTTGGGCGTCTTGGCCGCATGTTGGAAAGAGCCGACAAGACCTCCCGGATACTCGACGTCAAATATTTCATCCTGCTGCCATCCGTCGATTATATCGGTAGTTCTTACGACAATATCCTCTGGGGTGCATTATTGAGGTCGGCCAGCGCTTTCGAGATGTACCGCAAGCGGCACGGCCGGATTGACCCTAAAAAGATCGTTGATTTTCTCATGCTGGACAAACATTTTCCCCGGGCTGTTCACTTCTGTATTGTGACGGCGATGATTTCGATGAACAACATCACCGGAAGTCAGCGAGGAACCTTTTCCAACAAAGCAGAACAACAGCTTGGGAAGCTGCTCGCTGAGTTTAATTTTGCTTCCCTGGAAGATATTTTTGAGCACGGATTACATGAATATCTCGATAGTACGCAGACTCGAATCAACGCTCTTGGCGCAGCGGTGCAAGCAGAGTTCTTCAGCCCCCAAATTGCCGATTCCACGACTGAGTCAAGAACATTGGAATGATGTTTCGTATGACTGACAATGACCAGCATCAGGATTTGGACCTATGACATGGATTAAAGCGACATGTGATATCAATTTTCACATGGATGCATGTACGCCTTTGGTCTTGATGTTGCGTCCTCGCAGCGGTTCGCATCAATGGGTCGCACGTGAGTCTTACACACTCTCTCCTCACGTTCCCGTTGTGGAATATACTGATGGCTATGGCAACCTCTGCCAGCGTCTGGTCGCGCCGGAAGGGGCCTTTTCCATACACACCTCGGCTGAAGTGTTGACTGCAGATGAGTTCGACATGGCTCCGGGTGCTTATTTCGTTGAGATTCAGAATCTTCCCGAATCAGTCCTTGCCTATTTACTTCCCAGTCGGTATTGCGAATCGGACCGCTTTGGTGATCTCGCGCGGGACATCGTAGCCGGAGTGCAACCCGGTTACGATCAAGTCGCGAGCATCGACCGTTGGGTGCGAAACTCCATCCGGTACACACCCGGATCGAGTCCTTTTCCTGTCTCCGCCGCTGAGGTCAATATGCGTGGTGAAGGTGTATGCCGTGATCTTGCTCATATTGGCGTGGCGCTCTGCCGTAGCATCAGCATCCCTGCCCGGCTGGTTGTTGGCTACCTTTATGGTCTGTATCCTATGGACCTGCACGCATGGTTTGAGGCTTATGTTGGCGGGCGCTGGTATACCTTCGATCCCACACAAAACCAGATGAAAGGTGGGAGGATCGCTATCGCCTATGGTCGTGATGCGGCCGATGTGTCGATATTCCATCAGTTTGGGGCTGGAGAGATCTTGACCAGCTTAGAGGTTTGCGTTGAGTTGCTCCCCGGCGTACCGGACTAATGGCTGTTCCTTATACGATTAACGCTGTACCCTCTTCGGGAGCAGGGGGA
>JAOUDB010000060.1 GCA_029859485.1 Desulfuromonadales bacterium
AAACCTTGGACTTGCATATGCGAATATTTCTCCATAAATTTAATGATAATTATTGTATGGTTTTTATAAACCCTAGTAAACAAGTAAAGAACATTTGAAATGTTTTTGAATGAAATCCTTGCCACTTTATTACTCTTTGTAAGGCCTTTCTCTTGGAAGTCACGACTTATGAGAAGAAAACCGGCTTCTTAATTTCTGACCAATATTTCCATCCAAAACAATTCAAGAGGATTTTTAGTAAATAACTCCACTTCACCGCTGTACACTACAACTCCCACAAATACACTTTTAAATATCAGGGGCGCTGAGAATTTCTCTGTGTATCAGAAATGCGTGCCTAATTTGGGGTATAATTATTTGCCCTAGCTAACCTTCCGAGGGAGGGATGCTTCATTTCATAGGCCCATTAGGTTTTGCTAAAATGCATAGTCTTATAAAATATCTACTCCTTAGTTTGGTTGTGTCAGGGTGTGCTGGTCCAGAGACAATAATAGTCTCAAATTATTTGATCGAAAATCGTGTGATCCCTGAAATTGTATCCATGATTGAATTAGTTGTCCCAACAGACGACCCTATCTATCCAAACAAGATTTTATATATTGGTGATACAACCAAAAGAGATACGCTAAGAGTTCTAAGGTCTCCCGATAATAGTGTCGGCTCTAGTTCTGGTCATAGCTATTGGGACTATTGTTACTCCCAAGGTAATAAAATTGCCCTGAAGATTTCACGGCAGAGATATGAGTGCAATGCCTTGCGCCTATATTTTGACAACCGTGAAATCCTTTATAACCATGCGCATGTCGTTAAAGATTCCTATGCAGGAGCCAGTAATGAATGAAATCATTAGTTGGTTGATAGAAGTTGAGACAAAAGCCGCTAAGCTCTACGCAGATGCTGCAGTCACTTTTGCTGGTGATGATAAATTCGCTAGCTTTTTGTCTCAACTAGTCAACGAGGAGCAGGACCATATTAAATTGCTTGAAGAGTCGATGGCCTCTCTTTCGTGCGAGAGCATCGTCAAGGTCACTTTTCATTTTGATGATGACTTCAGGCATAAAATTTTAGCGCCTATTGTTAATGCCCAACATTTGCTGGATAGAGGTGAGTTAAGCCAAAGGGAAATGGTGGACGTAATTGCCGAAATTGAGTTCTCAGAATGGAATGAAGTGTTCATTTATGCCATCGACGCTGCAAAAGTCTTAGGAGAAGAGATTCAGCATGCTGCTTCTGAAATTGATCAACACCGAATACATATTCAAGAATACATTTCTGCCCTGCCTGATGGTGAGAGCCTCCTCCAAAAAGTTAGAAGACTAAAGCCAGTATCAAATAAACGCGTGCTAATAGTCGAAGACAACGTGGCAGTGGCACGTATGCTCGAAGTTTTGACAATGGACGATGCCGAGGTCATTCTTGCCCGTGATGGAGAAGAGGGCCTTTCTCACATACAGGAAGGTCATTTTGACTTAATTGTTGCTGATGTCATTATGCCAAAAATGGATGGTATAGAGATGTACAAAAAAGCCTTGTCAATTGACCCAACATTAGAGGGACACTTCATATTCTTTACGGGAACGGAAGACCCTGAGCAACTTAAATTTTTGCAGTCATCCGATGTCACAGTCCTCCAGAAGCCATCTCCAGTAAAATTGATCTGCCAGATTATTGATCAGGTTCTTGCGAAATCATCTCCTCGGCAGAACACTACTGTTCAATGATGAGATTTGAACAGTCAAGCTTATCAATGGAAAGAGTTTCACCAACGCCATGTTGACTGTACCCAATTGAAATGATTGTGATTTTACATCCTCACAATTCACCACTGGCGAGACGAAAAACGGCTTCTTATTGATAGAGGTGTTCAGGAAGCTCTTTAATCCACAAAATGATGGCCACCAGGGTTCGATCCTTGGCGGCTATTTTCTTGACTGTTTTGCTGTGATTTTAATTAGATATTCTGCTATATTGCCGACGAATTTTATAAAGTTGTGTTTATGGTTAGTATGCTGGAGCCAAGCATATAGTTTTAAACGGCTATAAATGCCAACAGCCAAACAATATTGCGTGGAGCAACTTAATGGGAAAAAAACCTCATCATACTGTTTCTGAGGAAACGCTCGCAGAAACCAAGAGATGCAAGAAGGGCTTTTCGTGTCTGACGGGGCAACGCGAAGATCTTTGCCAAGTCGAATCTTGTGTTAATGGCAAGGTACATTTTATCAAATGTCTGAATAAAGAACCCTGCTCCTACAAGGGTTCTTTCGGTGACGGCGTCATATGCTACTGCCCGACCCGCAAGGAACTATACAATAAACATGGTGTATAACTCCTTCTTTCGATAGTTACTCTTCAATTCGCTCAGATCAGCATTTTCCATATGTCACGACATATGAGAGGAAAACCGGCTTCTTATTGATAGAGGTATACAGTAAGCTGTTTAATACACAAAACTATGGCCACCAGGGGACGATCCTTGGTGGCCGTTTTGTTTATCAGGATTTGTGGGGAACATTTCTTTTGACCTCAACTCGCTACTGAAGTAAATTAGCGATGTTTTATTAATTTAGGTTTACGAGAATGAGCACCCTAAATATTTCGAGGCAACTTGCTAAATCTGCCTCACGCCCGTTCGCTTTCCTCTCTTGAGATGAAGAGAGCAGAGTAAGAAATAAACGATATAAATTTCCCATTAGAAGTCTTTCTCTGCACTATCCGCGTCTGGTGAGGTTGGTTTTGATTTTTTCTTGTTGCTGTTCGTGTTTGTCTACGTCAAGAAAATGAAATGAGCCAATGAGAGCTTAACTTGCGTAAGGTGGATAACCAAAAAGATGAGTTCCAATCTGACCGGTTTTTTTATAATACTTCTAACTGTTTTCTCTGTTCTCCCGCACCTCGCTTGTGCTGACGAATCATCGGGCAGAAGTTTTGTGCTTTGGGCCGGCTCAGGGTCGGCGAATACTTGTCTGACCGCTGAGTGTCACGCGACTCTTGGGCGAGCGAAATATGTCCATGCGCCCCTTGCCGAAGGTGATTGCCTGGTTTGTCACGACACGACTGGTCAGTCACATCCCGGGGCTGGTTCCATCGTCTTGCTTGAAGAGGAGCCAGGTCTCTGCTTACAGTGTCACGAAAACCCGGCGGCTGGGATGGCCTATCCCCATTCCGCCATTGCAGAAGGTTGTACCGGTTGCCATAGCCCGCATCAGGGTGGGCTACCGAAGCTCGTTGTACAGTCAGGCGGCCAGCTCTGCCTGGTTTGCCATGAAGAAGTCGATGATGGTAAATATGTGCACGGGCCGATCAGGGCGATAAACTGCAAGATGTGTCACGGCATTCATGGCGGAGATAACCTTGCCATGTTGAATCGGCCCGGTAATGAAAATTGCCTGGGTTGTCACTCTGGAATCCAGGACATCATGGATAATGCGGTTTTCCAGCATGAGCCGGTCGTTAACAGTTTTTGCTGGGATTGCCATACGCCACATGCCTCAGGCTATAAGCCTTTTTTAAAGGATTATTACCCCGAAGAGTTTTACGCGCCTTATAAAAAAGAGAACTTTGGCCTCTGCTTCAGCTGCCACGACGAGACGGCCTTCACTTACGAATTGACTTCGGAGGCAACCGCATTTCGTAACCACAATGATAATTTGCACTACCTTCACGTTAACAGGCAAAGTAAGGGCAGGGTTTGTAAAGCTTGCCATGGTGTTCATGGTGCCCCCCAGGACAAGCTATTGTTAGCTAATGCCAAAAGCTTTGGCCACTGGGCAATACCGCTTACCTGGGTTAGTGATGAGGATCGCGCGACTTGTTATGTCGGCTGTCATCAGCCAAAAACCTACAGTCGAAACAGCAAAGTTTCTAATTTGTGAATAGTAGTTTTTTATTTATAGGGTTTTGCTGGGCTCTTATAAATCACGACTTCTGAGACATAGAGCTGCTTATTTTTGATAGAGACATTCAAGAGGAGCTTTAATCTGAAATTTACGAAATTGCCACTTCTTGACTTCTATGTGGCCACGTATATAAAATTTAATTGAGGCAAGGTAGTGAACTTGCCGTAGCTACAACGTTGCCCCACAGGCTTTCCCCCTCCTGGCCTGTGGGGCTTTTTTATTTGTCAGGTATTCCTGTAAAGAGGTTAGTACACGATTCATTTATTGGCGTTAAATGACTCAAGGCTTTAATAACTCAAGAGGTGCGAGAGCAGGTTTTGAAGCAAAATAAACAACTTACCGTTTATTTTTTAACAACACAGTACGGGCATTTGATCTCGGTTTTGACAAAGTAATCCATGCATTCCCGGTAATGTGCTTCTGCATCTGGAGAGCCTGTAGTTGATGCTGTACGAGCGTGTTCCAGGCAATGAGCATCATATTTGTCCAATAATGCATTTTTATGCGCTTCGTGCCCTGCGGGCGCACACGCTGACAACAATATGGTTAAAACGGTGAGGTTGCAAAATAACCTTTTCATACTATGCACCCCCTTTGTTTACCCTAGCACCTCTTTGTTAAGAGATTATCATTTTAGGACTGTTTTTCAATCACACGACGTATGGAATGGTTTTACGGTTCTTACCTTGCACGACTTTCTTCTCGGAAGTCGTCTTCTTATTGATACGGGTATTCAGTAAGTTAACAACATAGCCCCCAGGGATCGATCCTTGGTGGCTTTTTGTTGGATTGCAGCAAAGATAGTAGCTAGTCCCAAAAGTCAATTTCTTCACGCATAAAATCAGGAGGAGGACTTTCTATGAAAATATTTGGCCACCTCTTAACCTTCCAGTGTTTCTTCCAATAAATTCTCTCTTAAGTATCAATAAACTATCAGATTAGTATGCTACATCTGAAACGAGACAGCCCTTGTCCTTGCTTGGAACGTCTTTTTTATCTGTTATAATTTCCTAGGAAAAAGCAGGCAAAACTCTAAATTTAGGCTGACAAAGGGGGTTGCTCAATGGAACTTCGAAAAATTGTAGCGATTATGAGTCTTGGCTCGGCAATCTTCGCTGGCAGCGTGCAAGCTTATGACTGTAGTGAGTTACCTAATTGGAAGCGCCAATCTTATTATCTTGTAGGTTCTCAAGTACAATATCAGGGAATTGCCTATGAAAATACTGGGGAGCCGTCCAAACGTGATTTTCCAGATGAAGGTTATCCGTGGAGTGTGCTTGGAGACTGTGATAGCACCGGAAACGGTGGAGGTGGTAACGTGGACCCACAGCCTTTATCAATTTACGGTGCCTGGCATTGCGGCAACGACTATTGCACTTGGGCTGGCTTTCGGGACCTATTCGAGTTCGATTTGAAGAATCATTGGTTGATTGACCGCGACAACAATAGCAGTTGCAACTTTGAGGTGCCAGAAAGCTGTGACCCGAGCGTCAATCTCGTCGTTCTGAGCTTCGTTCATCCTTTCAGGTTGCTTGATCGAACCTCCGATGAACAGACTCTAAATGGTGTGCCAAGAGGTATGACACAAGAAGTGGTGGACTACTTCAAGAGTCAGGGAGTCCGAGTCATGCTCTCTATTGGTGGCATTACCTACACCGACGCATGGAACCAAGCCTTGGCCAAGGATGCCTGGCAACTGGGACTGAATGCCGCAGCGGTGGCAAGCACATTAGGGGTCGGCATCGAGATAGACTATGAGGAGAACAGAAATCCCAATCTTGAGGGCTTGCAGGCCTTCATTGATGCCTATCGTTCCGTTCATCCTTACGATGCGAGCGGCACAAACCATGCTGCTCGTTTGACCATCGACCTCGCGGCTGGTGACCGCTGGCTAATCGCTCTCACCGAGAAAGCTACTGCGGATTGGCTAGACACGACTACTCCGGTCCTGGATTACGCCAACGCGATGGTGACACCTCGGCAGTCGAACGCAGACAATACTATCGCTAACTGGCAAGAGCACATCGATGGCAAGCCGCAATATGACCCCCCAATCTTGCCCCTCGCACCGGCCAAGCTTACTGGCAGCCTCTGGCTTACAGGAAGGAAACCGGCGCCAGAGTGTGTGGACTTTAACAAATCCCTCCAGCATCCAAACGCCACCGGGAACTATGTGCAGACAGTAATGCCTAACGGCGCAGGAACCACACCAGGGATTCTCGGTTACATGTTCTGGGCCTCCGAATGTCAGGGGACACGTTCGGCTTGCACGACGTCAGAATACAACAATACCTGCGAAGGGGGCATGGGCGAAGCGGCGGCATTCTACGAGATTCCCATCCCAATGCAAGCATTGAGGCAAAACTAGATCTGTTCTTTTGTGAATCTGTGAACATGCCGTAATGTCAAAACTGCCCCACAGTCTATAACCTATCCGAGACTGCGGGGCATTTTCTTGTATACAACCACCTAATAAGACATAAAAACCCCTTTCCGTAAATCGAGGGTTTTCTTAGATTGCAGGGTTTCTAGTAAACAAGACAAACATACAATTTCTTAACAGCAAGACAATGTGAAAGGAATTATAGTAAATCTCCCCTCCTTACTGTTGAGCGCTATATCTCCCACAAATCCATTCTTAAATATCAGGATATGTAAGTTTTTTGTTTGTCGTGAGATTTATCAATCAAACTAACTAGGGGCAGTTACCTTATTTTCTGCCTGCCATATGACATTTTAATCTAGTTATTTTACCGTCTCACCAGTTGCGTACATGCCTAAAACTCTTTAAAAAAACCTATTATTGCGCTAATTGCATAGGAGTAGCTTATGGCCTGCAAGTTGGCACTTTCTGTGCTAAGAGATTAGAGGTGTAGCTATTTAAGGGGGAAAGAGTAATACAAATGAAAAAACCAAAGATTTCAGTATTGCAGACCAATAACAACCTGACCGGTTTGGGACTAACTCTTTCTCGCATGGGTTTTGTAGGGGAGTTTTTTACCAACACTAAGAGTCTTCAAATCACCATACAAGAATCTGTGCCAGATCTAGTTCTTGTTGATGCAAAATTAACAAATAAAAGATCTAAAATTGAGGGTGTTGAAAAAAGTCTTCTGCAGGCCTCAAATCTCTGCCCTGTTTTGCTTGCAGAGAAGGAGGAGGGCTCATTCCTACTCTATGACCACCAACGAAAAAAGGTTCTCCATCTTTTTGACCTCCACAATTATTTCCATGAAAATTTGGACAGTTATTCCCGTAAAAATATTCGTTTAGAAGTTAAACTGCCCTCTCTTCTCACCCAAGGTCATTCTTCTCAACTTACCCAGATTACCAGCCTCAGTTCTAGAGGAGCTTTTGTAAGAACTGGGTATTCAACTCCTGTTCTTGATCAAAATATCGAAATAACAATTCCACTACTGGGTCATTACGCTGAGTTAAATGTTCTTGGGCGTGTGGCATATAGTGTCACCCCATCTCAAGGAAACAATTATATTCAGGGGGTCGGGGTTTGTTTTGAACGCCCCGAAGATTCATTAATGGAGGTGATAGAGGACTATCTGTCTTCATCTCTTGCTAAAGAGCCTTCGCTCAATTTTGTTCCAGGAGAGAAAAATAAATCTTGGCATTCAGAACCCCTTGTCAAAAAACGTTCCTTTCTCCGAGCGATGCATGTGGTTTCCTGATTATTCACCACTACCAGGGTGGATTAATGGCAGGATCAGTTTATTAGTTTGCAGGTAAACTAAAAAATCATGGTTCTTTGTACTGCCTTTGTAAGAGGTAGGTAAAATGATTGAAGTTTTGGGAGAAATTGTATGCTTTGCGACAGCTTTTGTAAGCTTTGTTTACGGAACTCTTCTTGGTCTTTTTAGTGGTGAAAGGGTTTATTACAAAAGAAAGCATAGAATTAACAGCAAAATATTGAAAGGGTCCTATCCGCTGTGTTTTGCATTGTTTAGCTTTGGCTTTGTGATAATAAACCGTTACTTCTTTAAAGAGAATATAACTATTTTGTTAGCTGCCTTTGGTAGTAGTTTAGTTCTCTCACAAGCTGTAATTTTCTATTCTGTGACCAGATCAAACAACAGAGAAGGGAAGATTCATGACTAAGATAAAACGGTCATGCACATATGCTTGAACAAACCTTAATTTCTCGAAAATCACTACTTCTGAGAAGAGAATCGTCTTATTATTGATAGCCCGATAGAGGTATTCGAGAGACTTCTTAATCCACAAAATTTTGGCCACCTAATGACGGGTGGCCATCTGCTTTTCAAAATGCTGATTTTAAAACCGGTCAGATCCGGCTCCGTAAGATGTTCAGTCTTGCAGACAAGCCAGATAGTAATCTTCGTTGAGTACATCCAGGTGATTATGGGTCATGCGGGCGTTGCTCAGATAAACTTCGCGCACCACTACATCTTCAATTCGCTCGGCAATCGCCCGTAATTCTTCTTCCAGAGCTTGTTCAAGCCGCATTGCCAAAGCCAGCGCCTGTTTTTCGTCAAAATCTCCGAGCATAGCTTCCTTTAGCTCTTTTAACCAGATTGAGTCGGCGTAGGGTGGGGCGGCCATGATGCTGTCAAACGGGGGCAGATCGTCCCAGCTGTAAGCCTCGTAGAAGGAGCGGGCGTGCTCACGTTCTTCATGTGCCAGCAGCTTAAAGGTCAGGCGAGGGCGCTCGTTGTACATCTTCTCGCTTGCCAGACGATAAAAATCCATGGCATCCTTTTCAGTCTGGATGGAATCATTAATCGCCCGCTTGAGCTGCTCTTCACGCAGGATAGTTACTTTTCGTTGCCACATGACACCTCCTTCGTAACATTTGTCCCCCGGTCTGGCTCAGTTTATAAAAACGTGTACTAAAGCCTCGGTCAACAAGACAAAAACCACTCTGAATTAGTCAATTTTACCACTCGCATATCAGGCCGCTAATTTTTTCAAATATAAGCAGTTGTGTCAGTAGGCCTATATAGCCGGCAAGCCCCTTCGTTTTGCAACTATCCTGATAAGGGGGGAGTCATATGTCTAAGGGAGTTTTGGCAGGTGACTGACTGTCCGATAAGTCACGACTTCTGAGAAGAAAACTGGCTTCTTATTGATAGAGATATTCAGGAAGTTTGTTAATCCGCAATATGACGGCCACCTGGTAAAGAGCTGCCTTTTTTATTTGTGGGCATTTATAAAACACCAAAGCCGTTTGCTGTTCCTCGGTGTTTGACATCTATATCGTCTCGGATAAAGTTAAGTGTAGTAATCACTTCGTGACTTTGGAAAGGAGAGCGCCATGACCAAATCTATTCGTGATGTGTTGAAGAACAAGGGCGCTTCAATTGTTAGTGTCAGCGCCGATGAGACAGTTTACAAGGCCTTGGAATTGATGGCTAAGGAGGATGTTGGCGCATTGCTTGTCATGAACGAGGCAAACGTGGTCGGTATAATGTCCGAACGCGACTATGCACGGAAGGTGATTTTGGAAGGTCGGTCATCACTCAAAACGTCAGTTGAGAAGATCATGACGAACAAAGTCCTTTATATCTCTCCGGACAAAAGTGTGGAAGAAGGGTTGGCACTGATGTCCGACAAACGCTGTCGTCATCTTCCTGTATTTGAAGATGGCACGCTGATCGGAATGGTTTCGATTGGCGATCTTGTTCAGGCCAATGTCGCTGAAAAGGAATTTATGATCAGCCAGCTTGAGAATTACATTCGCAGTGGGTAATTCTCCTCTATAAATACTATTCGTTTTTATCCGCGAACACACGACTTCTATGAAGGAAAACGGCTTCTTATTGATAGAGGAATTCGGGAAGCTCTTTAATACAAAAAACTATAGCCACCAGGGTTTGATCCTTGGTGGCCTTTTACTGCATTGCAGGGT
>JAOUDB010000473.1 GCA_029859485.1 Desulfuromonadales bacterium
GTTGAGTTCGGCAAGGCTCTTGCCGATGCAGGGGGAGTCCTCCGGAACCGCTTGAATCTCGATCTCTCCGCCCTCGAGTACAGACAGGTAGCCGGTCAGGTTTCTGGTCGGTTTGTCATGTTGTTTGTAGCGTTGATGATGCTCCTCACGCAAGGAGGAGAGAATCTTCAGGACCCGACCTTCAGGGATGTCGAGCTGGCGTAGCAGGAAAGTCGACATCTCAAGTCCCGCTCCGAATTCATCCGTAATGATTTCGTCGGCTCCCAGCCGCACCAACTGCTCAATGCTGGCAACGAAGTTGGTGCGAGCCAGGATGTATAAGTCGGGGTTCAGCTCTCGGGCAGTAGGGATGGCGCGGGCCAATGCCGAGGGGTCGTTAATGGCAAGGACCATGGCACGAGCTTTGTGGATTCCTGCCCCCTCCAGCACCGCCGGTGCCGTTGCATCGCCATAAATAATGATCTCACCTGATTTGCGTGCCTGATGCACCATCTCACCATTCATTTCGATGTGAATATAGGGGATGCGAATCTCGCGTAACGTGCGAGCGATGTTCCTGCCTGCCACTCCGTAGCCTGCGATCACAACATGTCCCTCGAGGTTGGCCGTGCGCTCGTTATCCTCTGTCGTCGGGCGATCCGTAGCTCCGCTCCACAGGGACGAGAGACGATCTGAGATATTATGGGCGTGACGAAACATCAGCGGTGATAACATCATCGTTAAGGCGACAACCGAAAGTGCGAGTTGATAGGTTTGTATAGGAATCAGCTTTAATTCCTGGGCTGACTCGAGCAGGATGAAAGAGAACTCTCCAACCTGGAAGGTCATCAGTCCTGCGATCATGGAGGTGCGCAGCGGGAGCTTGGCTGCCAGGCCTGCGAGTGTCCCTGTGATGGTTTTCGTCAGGCTGATAAGAACCACGCAGAGAAGCACGAACCACCAGTTGCTCATGAACAGCTGGATGTCGACCAGCATGCCGACCGAAATGAAGAAGACGGCCAGAAAAACATCGCGGAAGGGGATGATGTCTGCCATGACCTGATGGGAGGAGTCCGATTCTGCCAAAGCCAATCCCGCCAGGAAAGCTCCAAGCGCAAGAGACAGGCCTGCATGGGCCGTTGCCCAAGCGGTGCCCAGAACTACAGCGATAATCGTCAGGCGAAACAGCTCTGGAGCACGGGTGCTCAGGATGATGCGCAGCAGAGGCTTGAGAAGATGACGGACGAACAGGTAGAGAGAGCATAGAATCAGCCCGGTTTTAAACAGGGCCCAGATCGTAAAGTCTTGATCTGTTTCGCCAAGAAGGGGCAGGGCAACAATGAAGAGGATGATGCACAGGTCCTGAAATAGCAGGATGCCGAGCGCCATGCGACCGTGTGCCGCATCAACTTCGCCACGTTCAAGGAGTAATTTCAAGACGATTGCAGTTGATGACAGGGCCATGGCCATACCGAGAATCGTGGCCGAAACCATGCTTCCTCCAAACAGGAGGGTGATGCAAAATACGGTTGCTCCGGTTAAGGCCACTTGCGTGACGCCGGCTGAAAGCAATAGCTTCTTGAGGCGCAAAATTCGATCGTAAGAGAACTCCAGTCCGATAGTGAAGAGAAGCAGAACAATTCCTACCTCGGCAACCAGTTCGACTTCGTGGTGCCCAGTCACCAGGTGGAAACCATAGGGGCCTACGAGCAGTCCGGTGGTAAGGTAGCCGACGATTGGTGATTGACGCAAAAGGCTAAAGGCATAGGCATTGAGCAGAGCGAGGCAAAGTAGGATAAGGATGTCTTGCAGAGCGGTCAGCTCAGTCATGGTTTGGCCTCTGTGCGGTGTGTGCAGGTGTGCGTAAAGCTAACAACCATTACAATCTACCAAAAACATTGCGGAATGTAATTTGAAATTGTTACCGACTCTGCCGATTATAGGTTTCTATCAATGATTATTATGACACTTGATGAAGATGACCTGTCTTGCAACCCACCCTGTGACTGTGAGAAGCTTTCTATATGAACAAAGAACTGATTTTAAATAAGATCATAGCCCTCCTGACAGAAGATCTTAAAATCCTGACCGAGGCCGCCCGCACCGCTCATGCGGCGGCCACTCATGAAGAGTGTCTTCCTGACAACAAGTACGATACGACCGGCCTTGAGGCTTCTTATGTGGCACAGGGACAAGCCAATCGTGCTCAGGAAATTCGTCACGCCCTGGAGACATACAAGGCTCTGGTGGCCAAGCCCTTTGGCGAGGGTACACCCATTCGTTTGACTGCTTTAGTCAGCCTCGAAGATGTGAATGGTAACGGCAGGAAAGTGTTTCTTGGCCCTAACGCTGGTGGGTTGAAGCTCATTGATGGTGACGAGGAATATATCGTTGTTACTCCGGAGTCGCCTTTGGGAAAAGCTTTGCTTGGGAGCGTCTGTGACGATGAGGTTTGTGTTGGGCAAGGGGAGGGGCAGAAAACTTTCACTATTGTTGATGTTTCTTAGATCCTTTTAGTCGTTTGATAGTAATAGAGTAACGATCTGTTGCTCTTCTCTTGATAATTAAAAACTTGAAACCGCCGGTGTTGCCTTTCGCTTTCCGAAAGACAAAAGAGCAACAGATCTTAATCTGTTGCTCTTTGTGTGTCTATATAATCAAGTCCCGCTGACAGAATTAGTAAACGAAGGGCTCCAGTCGCACCTTGGGCAACAAACTCTCTGCACCGGTCATGTACTCGTCGACGCAACGGGCGATCTCGCGTCCCTCGCTGATGGCCCAGACCACCAGACTCTGACCTCTACGACAGTCGCCGGCTGCAAAAACGCCATCGACCGAGCTCATGCGGGTGTTGGGATCG
>JAOUDB010000474.1 GCA_029859485.1 Desulfuromonadales bacterium
CCGTCGGGATTCGAACCCAAGACCTACCGCTTAGGAGGCGGTTGCTCTATCCAGCTGAGCTACGGGGCCTTAAAAATGAAGTCTGGCCCTCTACTTAAAAGTTAAGCAGGCTGTAAACCTTACCTTCCGGTAGACGCTTGCGCCCTTCAAGGAAGTCCAATTCTGCCATAAAGGCACACTCGACAACTTCGGCACCGAGCTCTTCTACAAGCTTCACAACGGCTGAAACAGTACCACCGGTCGCCAGCAGATCGTCGGCAATAATAACCTTATCCCCTTTATTAAAGGCATCTTCATGGATCTCGAGAGTATCGGTCCCATACTCAAGGTCGTAGGTGATTTGTCGTACCTTGGAAGGCAACTTGCCGGGCTTTCTAACCAGTGTGACACCGACCCCGAGCTTGTAGGCCAGAGCGGAGCCCAAAACAAAACCACGGGCCTCGACACCGACGATTTGATCGATTTTCTTGCCGACATACCGATGAGCAATGAGATCGATCATGCGATGAAAACTGCGCGCATCAGAAAGCAGGGTCGTTATGTCTTTAAAGATAATCCCTTTCTTGGGGAAGTCGGGGATATCGCGAATAATACTTTTCAGTTCTTCCATTATTTATCCTCGTTTGCGGATGACTCGCGTTCTGCCAGGAGAGTCCGTAGCTTTTCAAGGCTCTTTGCTTCAATCTGTCGGATACGTTCCCGGGTCACACCAAACTGGCGACCAATGGTATCCAGGGTTTGCGGATCACGGTCATCCAATCCGAAACGCAGAGCAATGATCTCTTTTTCATTATCATTGAGGGTCGCCAAGAGGTCGGCGATGATCTTGTACTTGTTGAGCCACTCTGCAAGTTCGAGCGGGTTGACGACGGTCGTGTCCTCGATCGTATCGATCAGGCTGTAGTCGCTATTTTCGCCCATAGGGTGTTCTATAGAAAAGGTTTTCTTGAGCAGCACCATGAGCCGGCGGACATAGGCAGGCTCTACACCCATGGCTTCGGCAACTTCTTTGATTTGCGGCTCGCGATTATAGACACGGACTAACTCGCGGGTAATCTTGATGAGCTTGTTTATATCGTCTGATACATGGACAGGCAAGCGAATCGTTCGGCTCTGATTAACCAGAGCACGCTCGATTGATTGACGAATCCACCAGGTTGCGTAAGTCGAGAAACGGCACTCTTTACTGAGCTTGAACCGCTCAACGGCTTTGATCAGGCCAAGGTTGCCCTCTTCGATCAAATCAAGGAAAGGCAAGCCACGATTCATGTAGCGTTTGGCAATCTTGACGACCAGACGGAGGTTCGACTCGATCATACGATCACGAGCAGCCATGTCACCATCGTCAATTCGACGTGCCAGCGCCCTCTCCTCTTCAGCGGTCAACAAGTTGGTTTTCTGAATATCTTTGAGATAGAGCTTGATCGCATCCATCGCAAAGTCTTCGTAGTCTTCTGTTGTCTCTTTCTCTTTTTCTTCGCGCTCTACAGCGGCAAGAGCCGCAGTATCGGGCTCAACTTCTACCAGAAGAGACGTTTTCTGAGCTTCGTCCTCGATCTCAACTTTTTCACTGTCCTGCATGGCATCATTCATAAAACGAACTCTTTCTGCACAGGGGTTATGTGGCTTTTGAGTTGGGCATGGTAACAGCGTGCACTGAAGTTACTTTCGGTTAATGAGTCTAAGTGAGCACTCCGTCTAAGGCAAGTATAAAATCGGATTTACAGCCGACTTCCCCTTGCGGATTTCGAAATGAAGACGGGCACTTTGCCCGTTTGGCGGCAAACCACTCAGGGCGATCTTTTCACCCTGGCCGACGAAATCATCTATCTCAACCAGATTCTTATGGTTATAGCCATAAATACTGAAAAAACTGTCAGAATGCTCAAGGATGACAAGGTTGCCATAACCAGGAATCGCATTGCCGCTATAGATGACCTTGCCCGAGGCTGCGGCTGTGACAGTAGAGCCTTTCTTCAGGTTTATTTCTATACCTTTGTAAACTTTCTGGCCCTGCTTGCCGAACTTGTTCAGAACCTTGCCTTTAGCTGGCCAGACAAAGAGCCCCTTGGCAGGCTTGCTTGTAGTCACTGATTCTTTTGCGGTGGTTGTCGTTTTGCGTGGCGCTGTCTTAACCGTAGAAGGTTTCGCCTGAGCCTCGGCTGTTGTGGTCGTCTTGCGGGACGGACTCGACGTTGATTTATTGCTCGTGACAGATGTGCTCGGAACATGTAACTTCCGGGTGGCTCCGGGAATAAAGATTCTCTGGCTGGCTTTAAGTTGCTTAGGGTCCTTGATGTTATTGATACTGGCCAGCCGGCTCTCTTCAACCTTGTAAGTACGAGCAATCCGGTAAAGCGTCTGCCCTGGTTGAACAGTATGGTAGATACCAGTCGGGGCGCAGGCAAAAAGCACTGCGCTGCAAAGTATCAGGATCAGACTATTTAGGGCCGTTCGTGACATCAGAGCATTGGTCCACAGGGTTCTTGACAGCAGCAAGCTTTTTTATATAAAGCAGTTCACAAGTGTTATTTTCTTACATCAGAGAACATATTTCAACAGCAGGAATCCGCCAAACAACAGAATCAGGAAAACGATGCTAAGCAGGTTGAAATAGCGATCGATAAAATCACGCATTCCCGGGCCGTAGCGATGCAGCAACCATGCGACCAGGAAAAAGCGTAAACTGCGACTGATCAGCGAAGCGATCAGGAAGATGACCAGGTTGATCTGGAAGACACCGGAACCAATCGTAATCACCTTATAGGGGATCGGTGTGAAACCGGCGGTAAAGACAACCCAGAAACCATAGGCCTCAAACAGGGCCTGCACCTTG
>JAOUDB010000061.1 GCA_029859485.1 Desulfuromonadales bacterium
TTTCGGAAAGTATTATTGACAGAGTAAAGTCTCAACAAATCTTCCGACGGGTGTTTATGTATTTCTCCGACCTGCAAAAATTTATGAATCACCTCGAAGCAACAGGTGGATTGAAGAGGGTTAAAGGTCAAGTTGATCCTTACCTGGAAGTCACTGAAATCGTGAACAGAGCCTGCAAGGACTCAGTAGATAACTGTGCCCTGATCTTTGAGAAGGTAAAGGGCTCAAGCCTTCCTCTGGTTGTTAATGCTTTCGGATCGGTGCATAGAACAGCAACGGCTCTCGGTGTTGATCGTGTTGAGACCCTTGCTAATAAATTGAAAATTGATCTTGAAGGAAGCCCAGAGAAAGCATCCGGGCAAGCACTCCTGAGCTTGACCCAGGCTGCGGGCAAGGTTCAGCTTCTCGACGAACGTTATCTACCGCCCTACGTTACTTGTGGAAAAGGTTTACACGATCTTCCTGTTTTACATTCATGGCCGGGAGATGGTGGGCGATACATCACCATGGGGCAGACCTTCACTCAAGACCCAGACAGCAAAAAACAAAATTGTGGGATGTATCGGCTTCAGGTCGTAGATGAGGAGTCCGCACTGATCAGGTTTCATCCAGGATCCGGGGGTGGTGACCATATGCAGGCTTGGCACGCCTACGGAACTGCTATGCCAATAGCGATTGCTTTGGGTGGACCGCCAGCCCTCACGTGGTGTGCAGGGCTGTCATTGCCCTCCGGAGTGACTGAAACAGCTTTTACAAGTTACTTAACCGGACATTCCATCGACCTGGTAAGGTGCAAACATTCGGCCCTTCAAGTTCCTGCAAACGCTGAGATTGTTATAGAGGGAACGATCTCTCCTGACGACATCAGAGATGAGGGCCCCTTCGGCAATCACACCGGATATTATTCAGAGGTATCGCCAGCTCCGATCGTTAAGATACAAAGCGTATATAGAAAAGAGAGCGCAGTCTATCCCTGTACGGTGGTTGGCCCCCCTCCCATGGAAAACGTTTATCTGGCGCAAGCCAATGAACGAATATTGCTAGCCCTGTTACAGCATGATTTGCCTTGGGTTGTCGACGTTCATCTGCCATTGGAGGGCATCTACCACCGCGCTGCGCTTGTCTCTATTGATGCGTATGGCGAAACCGCTGCAGAAATTAATCAGTCACTTCGGCAATCAAAGTTACTCAAAAATGCACGCTTGATCATCCTGTTGGATAAAGATTGTGATTTGCATGATATCAGGCAGGTATACTGGCGAGTCATAAATGCCGACTGTTGGGATAGAAACGAGTTATTTGAAGGGCGGATGATTGACGCCAGAAAATCAACAAAAAGAAGTCGGATCATATTCTAACCTCTAAACAAGTTATTTGTCCCTTACTCATAGCCAAATAATGGCTGAGCAGTTATGATTCAGTCTCTTGAATTTGTTTGATTGAAACCGAAACGATTTAATACGACTATTCTCAAAAGGTTTTCATGACAGATGAAAATTATTTCCTTTAATGTCAATAGCCTCCGGACTCGATTACACCAACTGGCTGCGGTTATTGATAAGCATCAACCTGAGCTCATTGCCCTGCAGGAAACCAAGGTGCAGGATGTGGATTTTCCAGAGGCCGATATTAAAAAGCTTGGCTACCATGCTGTCTGGTTCGGGCAGAAGACGCATTATGGTGTGGCGATCCTGAGCAAATGTCAGCGAGACGATGTTCAATATGGGTTTTTATCGGATACTGAAGAGGCTCAGAAGAGGTTTATTGCTGCAGGCTACACCCTCGAATCAGGACAAAAAGTTCGCGTCATTAACGGTTATTTCCCACAAGGCGAAAGCCGCGATCATCCGACAAAGTTCCCTGCCAAATCTAGATTCTACGAAGATTTGTTCGCACAGCTGTCTGATCACGAAGATCCTGAAGAGTTCTTGCTGGTGGTCGGTGATGTTAATGTTGCGAACGAGGACCTCGACATAGGCATCGGTGCCGACAACGCCAAACGCTGGCTCCGCACGGGTAAATGTAGCTTTCTACCCGAGGAACGTGACTGGTTGAGACGATTGATTGACTGGGGGCTGGTCGATACCTTCCGTCAATGTCACCCGGAGACAGATGATCAATTCAGCTGGTTCGATTATCGTAGCCGGGGATTTGAAGCCAGCCCGCAACGAGGCTTACGTATTGACCTGATATTGGCAAGTGCTCCTCTCTCGGCCACTTGTGTCGGTGCCGGTATCGATTACGATATCCGCGCCATGGAAAAACCTTCGGATCACGCGCCGATCTGGGCGGAATTTGCTCTCGACTGATTCTGATGTTTTCCCATAAAATTCGCCTACCATGATGCCGGATGGCCGGCTATGCTTGAACCTGTTGACAGGGCATTGTAGACTGACAAAGCTATGGATACTTCTTTAACGAATACGGCATGGGACAAGTTAACGACGCTGCTGGAGATGATCAAATTCTCTCACACCGTGTTCGCCTTCCCTTTCGCCCTGATGGGTGTGGTTCTGGCCTCGTTAGCAAACGGAACCGCTCCTACCTTCGCACAGATCTTCTGGGTCTGCATCGCTATGGTTGGTGCACGTACCGTGGCCATGGGGCTGAACCGAATTATCGATGCCCGTATCGACGCTGAAAATCCGCGTACAGCTGCAAGACATCTGCCTTCTGGCAGGGTTTCGTCCCGTGACGCCTGGATGATGGTGGTGGGCGCTTTTGTCCTTCTCCTGCTGGCCGCCTGGATGCTTAATCCCCTCTGCCTAAAGCTCTCTCCGGTCGCCATCTTTTTCCTGGTGCTGTACAGTTACTGCAAACGCTTTACCTCGATGGCCCATATCGTTCTGGGAGTCTGTCTTGCCGCCGCGCCTGTTGGTGCCTGGATTGCTTTGCGCGGAGATATCGGTTGGCCGGTTATGGTGCTTGGGCTCGCGGTCCTCTTCTGGGTTGCCGGGTTTGATATTTTCTATGCACTGCAGGATTATGAGTTTGACCGTGAGAAGGGGCTGTTTTCCATCCCGTCACGGTTTGGCGTCGAGCGTTCTTTTCAGATCACCCGTGTCTTTCACATCGTTATGATCCTGCTCTTGCTCCTGTTGACTTTCAGCCAGGGGCTCGGGTTGATTTACCTAGTCGGTGTCCTGGTGGTCGCCGGGTTACTGGTTTATGAGCATATGCTGGTAAAGCCCAGCGACCTATCGCGGCTGGATGCGGCCTTCTTTAATATGAATGGCTACATCAGTGTGACGATTTTCCTGTTCACCCTTTTCGATGCGCTGGTGTAATCAAACTATGACTGCAGACAACCCTCAGATAAGACATTTCGTTGTCGCCATAACCGGTGCCTCAGGCTCTGTTTATGGCTTGAGGCTGATCAGTGAACTCCTGCGCTCCGGGGAGAGGGTCAGTCTGATTTTGACCTCTGCTGGCCGCCAGGTCATGAATCATGAGACGGGGCTCGAGTGGTCTGCGGAGATTAAGGTGCAGCGCCAACAGGTTCAGGAATATTTTGCCAGTATCGCCGTTGATTGCCTGGCGATAGATGATTTCTGGGCCGGTGCCGCCAGTGGTTCGGCCGCAGCGGACGCCATGATCGTTGCGCCTTGCTCCATGGGAACCCTTGGCAGAATCGCCGCCGGCTTGAGCGGCAACCTCCTGGAGCGGGCTGCTGATGTCATGCTCAAGGAACGAAGACGCCTGCTCCTGGTGCCCCGGGAAACACCTTTCAACAACATTCACCTGGAGAACCTGCTACGGCTCTCCCAAGCAGGAGCTGTTATCCTTCCGGCCATGCCGGGGTTTTATCATGGCCCGGAAACGATTGAGGACCTTGTTGATTTCGTCGTTGGCAAAATCCTCGACCAACTCGATGTCCAGCACTCACTCTTCACCCGCTGGGGCGAGGATTGTGACTAACGGAAGTTTCCCCTCGAGGCTTTGATCCTTTCTTTCACCTTGTGTCCTTCGCGATCGATAACTGACTATGATTAACCTGATACAAAACATTCGCGCAAAAATTGAAACCGGGGCCAGGATTTCGGATGACGAGGCCCTGGATCTGTTCGCCTGTGATGATCTGCTTGCCGTTGGCGAGCTGGCAGCCCTGGCAAATCATCAGCTCAATGGCGACAAGGTCTACTTCAATGTTAACCGTCATATCAATTACACCAACATCTGTGTCAACCGTTGTACCTTTTGTGCCTTCAGCCGCGAGAATGAAGAGGATGAGGGTGGCTATACCCTGGCTTTAAACGAGATCCTCGAACGTGCAGCTGAAGCACAGGACGCAGGAGCCACAGAGATCCACATGGTGGGTGGCCTGCACCCTGATCTGCCGTTCGATTTTTACCTGGAGATCATGGCTGCCATCAAGGCCGACAGTCCTGGACTGCACATCAAAGCTTTTACCGCGGTTGAAATCGACTATTTCGCCACCCTCACGGAACAGTCTCCGCAGCAAGTGATTGAAGAGCTGAAAGCTGCCGGGCTCGATTCGATGCCGGGCGGTGGTGCCGAAATTTTTGCTCCTGAAGTACGCCAGAAAATTTGTCCCGAAAAGATTTCTGGTGAGCGCTGGCTTGAGGTCACCGAGCAGGTTCACCGGGCGGGGCTGAAGACGAACGCCACCATGCTTTTCGGTCATGTCGAAAGCTATGCCGACCGTGTTGACCACCTCTCAAAGTTGCGTCAGCTACAGGATCGTACCGGCGGTTTCCAGGCCTTTATTCCTCTGGCTTTTCAACCCGACAATACCCGGGTCCCGGGGGGCAAGGGAGTCGGGGGCGTTGATGCCCTCAAGACACTGGCTATTAGCCGTCTCTACCTCGATAATTTCAGGCACATCAAGGCGTACTGGGTGATGCTTGGAATGAAGGTCTCGCAGGTTGCGCTGGCCTTTGGCGTTAACGATATTGACGGCACGGTGGTCGAAGAGCAGATCGGTCACGACGCCGGCGCCGATTCACCTCAGCAATTGAGCAAGGAGCAACTCGTTGGTCTGATTCATAAGGCGGATAAGCAGCCAGTGGAGCGGGATACGCTCTATAATGAGATCAAAACCTATTGATGTTTAACCTGTCGATGGCTTGTTGGAAAGGCTTTCTCTCTCTACCCGCTCCTGTTCTTCATGGTTGATAATGATGACTGCAATTGAAAAAAAGATCGATGCTGGTCAACCCCTGGACCGAGAAGAGGCACTCTTCTTGTTGTCCGATGTTGATTTGCTTGCTTTGGGTAAGTTGGCCGATGCTGTTCGCCGTCGCATGCATCCGCAAGGTTGCGTCTCGTTTGTCGTTGACCGCAACGTCAACTACACCAACGTTTGCACCACCAAGTGTAAGTTCTGTGCCTTCTACCGTGACGAGATGCATCCTGATGCCTACGTGCTCAGCTATACGCAAATTTTCGGTAAGGTGCAGGAACTGGTCGATCACGGTGGTACGCAGTTGCTCATGCAGGGCGGGTTGCATCCTGATTTGAAGATCGACTGGTTCGAAGATCTTTTCCGCCAGCTACGGCATCGCTTCCCATCCGTACAGATACATTCACTCTCTCCTGCCGAGATTGTACATATCGCCAAGCTGTCTGGATTGTCGATGGCCGATTGTCTTGCTCGATTGCACGCTGCCGGACTGCAATCCTTGCCCGGTGGTGGTGCCGAAATCCTGGTTGATGAAATCCGTCAGGAGATTTCGCCGAGCAAGATTGGTTGGCGGGACTGGGCAGGCGTGATGCGCGAGGCCCATAGCCTGGGGATGTCGACAACGGCAACTATGATGTTCGGTGTGCGTGAAAAGGCCGAAGATATTGTCGAACATCTGTTCCGTATCCGTGAGCTGCAGGCAGAACAGGGGGGCTTTACGGCATTCATCCCCTGGAGTTATCAGCCCGGCAATACCGAACTCGGTGGAGAACAGGCGAGCGGAGTCGAGTATCTGAAAGTGCTGGCTTTAGCGCGGCTTGTTCTAGATAATATCCAGAACCTTCAGGCCAGTTGGGTGACCCAGGGCGCACGCATGGCGCAGATCGCTCTCTACTTTGGTGCCAATGACCTGGGCGGAACAATGCTCGAAGAAAATGTTGTTGCCGCGGCAGGCGTTGATTTTCGCTTGAGCCAGGAGGAGATCGTTGACCTGGTCAGAGCGGCAGGGTTCAAGCCGTGTCGACGGACCACAGGCTACCAAGTGCTTGAGGCGTATTGATCGGAGTCAGGTTATGAACGCTTTGCGAGGCGCCTTGCTTTTGGCCATGTTGAGCTTTTTGCTGGTCTCATGGAGGTCTGATCTTTCCGCGGCCAACATAACGACCAGCTGGGAGAGATCTGTTGTCTTTAAAATTGTCGATGTCGACAGTGGCGAAGCACTTTCACAGCCGATTGTCATTATTAAGCAAGCAAAGCATTTTGAGGGCAGCGTCGAACCGGTTCACTTTTACGACGTTATAACAGGAAGCGCTGCCGGCCTGGCTGAGTATCAGGTGGAGGTAAAAAGTGACGGTGCGGAAGTCCGCGTCATAGTTCCCGGTTATCAGCTGTTGACCCGTAAGGTTTCATGGAAAGAATTGCCGGCCCGGGAGTTTGACAGCTTCGGCCTTGAAAAAAACCTGCCGAGGCTGACCCTGACCTTGAAGCCCCTGCCGAAAGCAAGCGACTGGAAACGCGAATTCCGGCTGGTGGTTGTCCCTGAGCTTGAGGATATCCTGCAAATGAAGCCGCCCTACTTGTCCAAAGAGGAACAGAGGGTGATTAACGAATTTCTAAACCGGGAACGTCATTCTCCGCTCGGTTTTTGAGAAGATAATAAGAACCCTTTGCTCTGGGAGACGGTATGAGTTACCTGCGTGATAATATTGCCGATATGGCCGGATACGTACCCGGTTTTCAGCCGCCCGACGAGAACCAGTGGATTAAGCTGAATACCAACGAGAACCCTTATCCGCCGTCACCGCAAGTGATTCAGGCGATACGGGCTGCAACCGGTGATGATTTGCGTAAATATCCAGATGCTCCAAGTCGCTCCGGTCGCGAGGCGGCAGCAGCCGTCTACGACTATCCGATCGATTGGGTAATCATGGCCAATGGCTCTGATGAACTGCTCAATAACCTGATACGAGCCTGTGTCGGTGAGGGTGAAGAAGTCGCCTATCTGCATCCTTCCTATTCATACTATGCAACTCTTGCAGCGATTCAGGGTGCCAGGATCAAGACTTTTGCCTTGCTGGAGAATGGCGAGATAAAAGGTTTCCCTGAACGCTACGCAGGTAAGCTGTTTTTCCTGACCAACCCCAACGCACCTCTTGGCTTACGCTGGGGTATCGAAGAGGTCGCGGCCCTGGCCGATCGTTGCGAAGGGCTACTGGTTGTTGATGAAGCTTATGCCGATTTTGCTGAAGGCAATTGCCTGGAGCTGGTCAGGCAGAAGCCGAACGTAGTGGTCACCCGAACTTTGTCCAAGAGTTACTCTCTGGCCGGAATGCGCCTCGGACTGGCGATTGCCCGGCCTGAAATCGTCGCGGCTCTGGATAAGATCCGCGACCACTATAATCTCGATCGTCTCGCCCAGACTGCCGTTGCCGCTGCTCTGATCGACCAGAGTTATTTCAAGGATTGTGTCCAGCGTATCTGCGCGACCCGGGAATGGTTTTGCTCCGAAATCAAGACGCTGGGCTACCAGGTGATCCCTTCGAGCGCCAACTATCTTTTTGCTACTCCTCCTGATCGCGACGGCAAGCGTGTTTATGAGGCGCTCTTCGAGCGTAAAATCCTGGTGCGCTATTTCAGAGATCCGGTCCTTTCTCATGGCCTGCGTATTTCCATCGGTACCCGCGAGGAAATGGAAACAACTTTACAAGCATTGAGTGAGATAGGGTGAAAAAAAGGTGCGCGAGGCGTGTGGCGTGTGGTGCGAGGCAATCAGGCCTTGGGCTGGGTTCTAGTCGTTCGTTGCTTGTTCCAGAGGGTTTGCTATGAACCTTCCTTTCAGTCCTGCTGAAGTCTCGAAGCGTCTGCTCTCCTGGTACGGCAGGGAAGGTCGCACTCTGCCCTGGCGCGAAAACCGCGACCCTTATCGGATCTGGCTCTCCGAAATCATGTTGCAGCAGACCACTGTCACTGCGGTCATTCCCTACTACGAACGCTTTCTGCAACGTTTACCGACAATCGAAAGCCTTGCTGCCGCTTCGCTTGATGATGTCATCAGCTTGTGGGCCGGGCTTGGTTATTACTCACGCGCCCGTAATCTTCACCGTGCTGCCCGGCAGATTGTTTCGGAACAAGGGTCTTTCCCCGACACTCTCGAAGGCCTACTGGCGTTGCCTGGCATTGGGCGATCAACGGCCGGTGCTATCCTCTCCATTGCGTTTGACACGCCTGCTCCAATTCTTGATGGCAATGTGCGCCGTGTCCTTGTGCGCCTCTTCGCCTGGCAAGAAGATCCACGCAGCAGTCGCGCCGAAAAGCAGCTATGGCAATGGGCTGAAGTTCTGACTCCCGATGAACACTCGCACGATTATGCTCAGGCGATTATGGACCTTGGCGCCACTGTCTGTGTGCCGCGAACGCCGCTTTGTGAAAGCTGCCCTTTGCGAGAACTTTGTCAGGCTTTTAAGCAAGACTGTGCAACGCTGTTGCCTGTCGCGCGAAAGCAGGTAAAGCTTCCCATTCGGCGGCAGGTTGCGCTATTGGTGAAATGCTCCGGTGATTACTTGATTAGGCAGCGACCGACCGAGGGGTTTCTTGGCGGGCTCTGGGAATTTCCCGTGGTTGAAGTGAGCCCTGAACAGAACCATCGCCAGTCTGCCGAGTTTTTGCTCGCCGATCTGGGCTTGACCGGGGACGTCTGTGAAGCAGATGCCGTCCGCCATGCTTACAGCCACTTTAAGCTGGAGTTGACAGTATTCAGCGTTGAGATTGAGACGAAAACGTCCGTTGCTGAGGCTGGTGAATATACTTGGTACAGTGAAGACGCAATGAAAAGGTTGCCGTTGCACGGCGCCCACAAAAAAGTCTATAGCAAATAGCTGGCTGGCAGCAGGATCTTTCTGAAAAATCAGATGACCCTTAGCATAGAGGGGGCTTCCTTCTCGCTACTTACTTACGTACTACCTTAACTTTCTATGTCAGAAGAAACCAAAAGCTACCAGCTGATCGTTCGCCAGATCCCTGTTGCCGTCTCCGAACTGGAGGTCCTGCTGAAGGATCTTCGGCATCAATTCGGCCTTGATGCCTACACAGCCAGGCAACGATTGATCGGCCCGGGCCTGGTGCTGTTTGGCAAGGGGAGCCTTGAAAAAACATGCCAGATTGCAGCCCTTCTGCACCGCTATGGTTTTGCCTGTTGGCAGACCTTGCCCGAGCCTCCTCGATTTAAACCGTCCCGTCTGCGTAGTCTGGAAATTCATAACGACTACGTCATCTTCGAGTGTCAGGGTGGGGCGGTGCGTTTGGAGCGGGGCACTCCCACGGTTGGGGTTTTTGCAGACATCTCAGGGGCGCTGATCGACAAGCACGTCAAGCGGCTGTTAGCCCAGAATACCTACCGGGGGCGTGATGCTCTTGAGCCGCTCTCTTATGAAGAACTCCTACCTGCCATCTTTCAGGGCCAAGCCGTTTTTGATTTTTATCTGCTCGACAACCTGGGGCAGCCTCAGCAGGCGGTCAGGGTTTTGCCCGGCCGGTTTAATCATGCGGGCCTGGGAGAAAGAAGCTCCCTTAGCTCAAGGGGCAATCTGGAAGCGAT
>JAOUDB010000062.1 GCA_029859485.1 Desulfuromonadales bacterium
CCGCCGGTGATTCGGTTAGAGCGTCGGTCAGCCAGGTATGAAATGGCACCAGTGGCGACTTGACGATGAAGGCCGCCATGAAGCCGGCGAAGAGCCAACCTTCCTGAGCAGCGGTCAGTTGGGTCTGTAAGAGATCGCCGATGACAAAACTGTAAACGCCACTCTGTGCACCGTGGATCTGATAGAGCGCGATGATGGCGATCAACATGAAGAAGCTGCCGACCAGGGTGTAGAGGAAAAACTTGAGTGCGGCCTGACGGCGGTTGGCTCCACCCCAGACACTGATCAGGAAGAACATCGGGATCAGCGCTACTTCCCAGAAGAGATAGAAAAGAACCAGGTCGTAGGCGAGGAAGATGCCCATCAAGCCCGCCTCCAGCAAGAGCAGCAAAGCAAAGAAACTGGAGACGTGACGTTCAACACGCCAGGCGAGCAGAACCGCAGAGACCTGCATGAAAGAGGTCAGCAGCACCATCAGCAGGGCAATGCCGTCCAAGGCCAGGACATAGCGGGCGCCGTAACGCTCGATCCAGCTGACATCCTCGTAAAGCAGCCAGCGACCTTCACCCTGTCCATGGCAGATAAAGAGGTAGAGGGCCACGCCGAAGACCGCCAGCGAAGTCGCCAGCGACAAGGCCCGGCAATCGGCAGGACGTTTTCTGTGCATCAGGCAGAGCAGTGCGCCGGCCAGAGGCAACACAACCAGCAGGCTCAGCCAGGGAAATTGTGGAAGGCTCGTCAGCTCTGTCATCAGTGGCCTCCCCCGCTAACCAGCTTCAGCAGGAACCAACCGAGCAGGACGAGAAAACCCCAGGCAAAAGCAGAGAGGTAGGTTGTCAATCTGCCGGTGGTCATCTGAACGATCAGTGAACTCCAGCCCGTGGCCATCTTTGCCAGGCCGTTAAGGGTGCCGTCGAAGAGGGTACGATCACAGCCTGAAGAACAGAAGCGGCCCATGGCTGCAAAGGGGCGGACAAAAAGCCGATCGACGATTGTGTCGGCATACCAGCCATTGAGGAGGAAGCGACTCAGCGCGTTCGCCTGCGGGGCCCGATAGATTCGATAACGCCAATGGGCCGCGAACCAGCCAACCGCGGCGATCGCAACGGCGAGCAGGATCAGCATCCATTCCACCTCGTGACTGGCGATTACTCTACGACCTGCCAGGTTGTCGTACCAGTGATGCAGTGTTTCGCTGCCACCGACAAAGGCAGGCAGGTTGAGCAAGCCACCGAGTAGTCCAATGAAAGCCAGCGGCCAGAGCGGCCAACGCATCAGCAGCGGCAATGCATGGGGATGGCCCACGCCGCGATACTCTCCGGCAAAGACCAGGTAAACCAGGCGGAACGTATAAAAGGCTGTCAACAGCGCTGTGATAACCCCGATCAACCAGAAGACACGGTAGAAGGGGTCCGGATGGGTAAAGAGGGCCAGCAGGATGCCGTCCTTGGAGAAGAAACCGCCGGTTAAGGGTAAGCCAGCCAGGCAGACGGCCCCGGCCAGGAAGACCCAGAAGAGTTCGACGGGTCCGCGACGGGTCAAACCACCCATTTTGAAGATGTCATTTTCTTCACCGGCGAGATGGATCACGCAACCGGCGGCCATAAAGAGTACGGCCTTGAAGAATGCATGGGTCAGAAGATGGAACATGGCTCCGGCCACGCTGCCGGCGCCGACCGCCATGAACATGTAGCCGACCTGGCTCATGGTCGAATAAGCCAACACCCGCTTGATCTCACGCTGGGCCAGGGCGCAGGTCGCGGCGTAAATTGCGGTCAAGGCACCAATGGCGGTGATCGCTGTCATGGCTACGGGCGAGAGGGAGACTAACGGAAAGAGTCGGCAAAGCAGGTAAACACCAGCAGTGACCATGGTCGCGGCATGAATCAGCGCTGAAACCGGAGTTGGACCGGCCATAGCGTCAGCCAGCCAAGTCATCAGAGGCAGTTGGGCCGATTTGCCGCAGGCACCGAGCAAGAGCAGCAGGCTCACAGCGATGACAACACTTGGTGAAATCGAGGTCGCCTGGGCATTGATTTCGCTAATCGACAGAGTACCGGTAATAGCGAAGAGCCAGAGCAGGGCGATCGCCAGGAAGACATCGCCGACGCGGGTGACCAGGAAAGCCTTGACACCGGCTTTGGCGTTTTCCAGCTTGCGATACCAGAAACCTATCAGGCCGTACGAACATAGCCCCACGCCTTCCCAGCCGAGGAAGAGCACCAGCAGGTTGTCCGCGAGAATAATCGCCAGCATGGCGAAGACGAAGAGATTGAGCAGGCTGAAGAAGCGCGCGTAATCCTCCTCTTCGTGCATGTAGCCGACCGCATAGAGGTGGATCAGAGAGGCAACGCCGGTCACCATCAAGGTCATCGGTGCCGCGAGGCGATCGAAGTTGAGGGCGAAGCTGATATCGACGCTGCCGCTGTTAAGCCAGGTAAAGAGAACCGCGCGGGTCCCTTCTCCTTCAGCGTAACCCCAGAAGAGCAAGGTCAGCACAAAGGCCCCGGCGACTCCAGTGACCGCCAGAACCTCGGCAAAGAGGCGCGGCAGGCGCATGCCGAAGACCATGTTGATAACCGCACAGCAGAGCGGTAACAGAGGTATGAGGAAGAGCAGGCTCTCGTTCATCCACGCATCCCGTTGAAAACATCGGCGACCAAACTGCGCTTGCGCCGCCACAGATAAACCACCATGGCCAGGGCCACTGCAACCTCTGCAGCGGTAATCGCCATGAGTATGATTACGAAAACCTGGCCATCGGCTTGCTGCCAGTAGGCCGAGGCCGCAACAAACACCAGTGAAGCGGCGTTGAGCATGATCTCCACGCCAACCAGAATCATGATGACCTGGCGTCTCAGCAAGACACAGGTCAAACCGAGCACAAAAAGCGCTGCAGCAAAAGCCAGAGCATGTCCAAAGGGAATCATCATTGTTCATCCCCTTTCGGTAATGGCTTGCCGAGCATGTAGGCTCCAATCGTAGCAAAGAGCAGCTGGAAGGAGATCACCTCCACCGCCAGGGCGTAGCGGCCGAAGAGTGCTTCGCCGACGGCCTGCGGCGCCAGGTAGAACGCGCCAATGTCCTTGCTCGCCGCCGGGTCTTGGAAAATCAGCATCAGGGTGCAGATCATCAGGCTGGAGGAGAGCAGCACCAGAGGCGCCCAGCGTTGCCAGCCCGGTCCTTCCGGGGTTTCTTGAGGTGCCAGGCCGAGCATCATAATAATAAAAAGGAAGAGCACCATGATTGCACCGGCATAGACAATCACCTCAAAGGCTGCCACCAAAGGGGCGCCGAGCAGGTAAAAGATGATCGCCAGGGCGAAGAAGCTCACCACCAGGTAGATCACGGCGTGTACAGGATTGCGGCGCGTGATGCAGAGCAGGGTTGCTGCGAGCATGATGAAGCCGAGTATGTAGAATAAAAGGGCGGACATATTATTTCACCACGAAGACCTCGAAGGACACGAAGAAAACCTCAAAGGACAAAACGTTTCAAACCATCCTTAAGGACTTTAGAGTTAAAGTTGATCAGCAAACCCAAATTAATTCCTGAGAGTTTCATGTACGTCAGCAATTGTGCTTCGTGAACTCCCAACATTTTTTCAACGCTTTTCAATCCAACTATCAATTTGTCTTCAATCAGCAAGTCAACTCGATAGCCACAATCTATATTGATACCCTTGCACAAAACCGGAAGAGCCTTTTGTACCTTAAAAGAAATTTTTACGTCGGTCAGTTCATGTGCCAGACACTTCTCATAGGTTGACTCCAACAAACCCGGGCCAAGGTTGCGATGAACTTCGAGTGCGCAACCAATTACTTTGTGCGATAGCGGATCAAAATTCACTTCGTACCCTTCGTGTTCTTCGTGGTTATCAAGGCACTAAAGCTTTCGGATCCACGGGACCGTATTCATCTTCGTTGCCGCCGCGTTCATTGGCCACGCCGATTCCCGCATGTTCGTAATAGTTGTATTCCGTATCCTTGCCGCAACCGTCGATCAGCAAATCTTCTTTTTCCTGCACCAGCTTGAGCAGGTCGCGATTGCAAATCTCGTAATCCGGGGTGGCCTGGATCGCCATGGTTGGACAGGCTTCAGCACAGAGGCCACAGAAGATGCAGCGGGCAAAATTGATCCGGAACCAGCTCGCGTAACGGCGGCCGTCACCATCTTCAGCGGCCTGCATCGAAATACAGTCGACCGGACAGGCAGCACTGCAGAGCTGGCAAGCAACACAGCGCTCCGTGCCGTCAGGATTGCGGGTCAACACGAGACGCGCCCGATAGCGTGGCGGCGGCGTGCGCTTCTCTTCCGGATACTGGATCGTCACCGGCTTCTTAAAGAGATAACCTAGGGTGATCCAGAATGGCTGCAGGGTGCCTTTTATGTCGCGCCAAATATTCATAATAATTTCGGGTACAGGGTCACAGGTTCAGGGAACAGGTTTCATGGTGAAAGGCTTAACCTTCAACCCTTTTCCCTTAACCCTTCTCCACATTTAGCTATCCATTCATCGCCAACCGGACAGCTCCGGTAATAACGACATTCAGCAGGGCCAGTGGAATCAACACCTTCCAACCGAAGCGCAGCAGCTGATCGTAGCGCGGGCGTGGCATGCTGCCGCGTGCCCAGATAAAAAGGAAGGCCACAAATAGTACCTTACCGACAAACCAGACCACCGGCGGCAGGAACGGCCCGTGCCAGCCACCGAGAAAGAACACCGTGGTCATGGCGCCGATGACGATCAGGTTGATATATTCGCCGACAAAGAAGAGCCCGAAGCGCATACCTGAGTACTCGGTATGGAAACCCGCGACGATCTCGTTTTCCGCCTCCGGCATATCGAAGGGGGTCCTTTTCGATTCGGCGGTAATGCTGATCATAAAGATGATGAAGGCCAGCGGATGCTGCAACATGTTGGGCCAGGTGGACTGTGCCATAACGATCTCGGTCAGGGAGAAGGACTTGGCACTCATCACGACCGGCACCAGAGCCAAGCCAAGTGAGAGCTCGTAAGAGAGCATTTGCGCCAGGCCACGCATGGCACCGAGCAATGAATATTTTGAGTTTGAGGCCCAGCCACCCAGCACGACACCATAAACAGCCAGAGAGGAGAGCCCGAAGAGGTAGAGCAGGCCGATGTTCAAATCACAGACAACCATCGGGATCTCACGACCGAACAGCGTTAGAGGCGGCGAAAACGGCACGACTGCAAAGCTGAGCAGAGCGGTCAGGGCGGTCACCCCGGGAGCGAAGAGAAAGAGCCACTTGTCCGCACGGGCGGGGACAAAGTCTTCCTTGGTGATCAGCTTGATAACGTCGCATAACGGCTGGATCATACCGCCTGGACCGATCCGATTGGGTCCGTAACGCATCTGCATGCGGCCGAGGATCTTGCGTTCAGCCAGGACCAGGTAGGCCGCCATGGTCAGCACCACGCCGAAGATCAGGCCAAGCTTGACCAGGATGAGAATCAGGCTGATCAGCAGATCATTCATCGCTGTGCCTCCTTCTCAAGCCGACAGTCGAGCACGCCGCCCGGGACCATTCCTTCAAGCGCGGTATCCCAGAGTTGCGGTACCATGACCAGCCTTTTTTGCATCTTTTCATCCGTGCGGATGATGACGTGACAATGACCAAAATGAGTGGTCAGACGTGCCCGTTCGTCTGCTGCCAAATTCAGCTCCGCTGCCAGCTCAGGATGCAGGAGAACATAAGGTTGCGGCTCCGTGGCGGCCAGAGGTGCAGAGAGGTGCGCCAGCCATTGGGAGCCAACCTGCCCGGTGATAGCCATGAGTGTCAAGGCCTCAGCCATCGCGGTATGAGGCAGCTCCTGCTCTTCGGCCGGAGGCAAAGTGCCTTGGGCGGTCAAGCGGATCCCTGTCGTTTCTGCGGCAACTGATGAAAGTCCTGCAAACTGCGGGTGGTCCTGCTCGATTGATTCGCGCAATTCAACGAGATTCAACTTGCGCTCAAGGAGTCCGGCCAAAAGCAGCCAGTCTGCCTCGGGAGCGGAACCAGGGGTTGTCTGGAAGAATTCGCGGGGTGGGTGGTTGCCGGCACCGGCCTCACGGATCGGTACACCCGGATCGATGACCGGCAGGAAGGCCTGCAGGCGGCCTTCGTTGTTCACATAGCTCCCTGCCATCTCAGCGTTGGCACGCGTCGGCAGGAAGATGTCAGCACGCTGTGCTGCGAGGTTCGCTGTCGAATCAAAGCTCACCAGTAATTCCAGATGACCGAGAGCGGCCTGCGCTCGAGCAGGATCTCTGGCTTCTCGGAAGGGGTCACTTTCCAGGCAGACCAGCGCGCGCACGGTGCCTTCCTGAACAGCATCAAGAACGCTATCAAAATCAGGGCCGTTACCGGAAAGGAGCGCGCCGCCATAACTGTTGGGGCCGGCCAGCATGGTGATGACACCAACAGAGCGTTGATCAGAGGAGAGCTGCTCTGCAGCAGAGCAGAGGGCCTGAACGCCCTGCCCACCAAGGAGGTCAGCGCCACCGATCAGAACCGGACGCTGAGCAGCCTTGATTTGCTCAAGCAGACTCTCAAGCAGGTATTGGTCGTCAGCTTCGAAGGCGTTCAAATCGTTCTTACCGAGCGCCACGAGGACTTCTGACAGTCTTTCTGGAGACAGCGGCAAGTGGTTTGCGCGGCAAGGCAACTCCACCGGCCGGGGGTCGATAACGACGACCTTGCCACCGTTGCGTTCCGCCTGGCGGATGGCTAAGGCCAACATCGGACCTTCCGCCAGAGGGTCGGCACCAAAGAGGACCACCAGGTCACTCTGACGGAGTTCTTCCTGGCTACGGACATGCTTGCCAAGTCGGGCCGCCAAAGTCCGGGCGGCACGATCACGCCCCTGGTGAGCTTCGTAAACAAGCTGCAGCGAAGCGGTTGCTTTAGCCCAATCGTGCAAAAGCACGCTGGCTTCAAAACTTGAGCGGGGAGAACCGAGGAAAGCGACGCTGTCCGGTCCGTGTTTGCTCGCGATTGCAGCAACCTGCTCACGGGCGGCAAGCAAGGCAGCGTCAACAGCGACAGGCTGTCCATCGAGGCGCGCCTGGCGCGGGCGCTCCGGATGATTGACATGATCGTAACCAAAGCGGCCGCGATCGCAGATGAAGAAACCGTTGGTTTCCCGGTTGATCCGGGCTTTGACCCTCTGGATCTCACGATAGCGACCGCCGGGGACGGTGGCACAACCGAGGCTACAGTGTGGACAGATTGACGGCGCTTCTTGCAGGTCCCAGAGTCGTGTCTTGAAACGGAACGGCTTGCTGGTAAGAACTCCGGTCGGGCAGGCATCGATAATATTTCCGGAGAAAGGACTCTCCAGGGCACCTTCCTGGAAACGGCTGTACTGAATCCGATTGCGTGAGCCAAAAACACCGTAGTCCGTACCGCCACAATAGTCGCGATAGGTGCGCACACAACGATAACAGGTGATACAACGGTTCATCTCCTGCTGTACGAATGGCCCCAGATCCTGGTTGACGAAGGTGCATTTTTTACCGCTATAGCGGCGGACACCATGACCGCCGGCCACAGTCATCTCCTGCAAGTGACACTCGCCGCCTTCGTCGCAGACCGGACAATCGTGGGGATGATTGATCATGGCCCACTCGATAACATGCTCGCGCAACTCCATGGCATCGGGATCGGTTGACGAAACCACCATGCCGTCCTGAGCCTGGACCATACAGGCCATCTGCAAACCCTTGACCGGGCCATCGACAAACATCATGGCGCAGAGACGACAGGACCCGACGGCTCCCAAGGCTTCATGGTAGCAGAAGTGAGGGATGACGATGTCGAGTTCACGTGCGGCTTCGAGGACGTTGGTCCCGTCCGGCACGGTCACTTCAAGGTTGTCGATAGTCAGTTTAGGCATAAATTCGGTTGTCGGGGGCTAGCCTCTGGGGGCTAGCCTAGTTAAAAGGACAGCATCCTTTGCGGATGTGATCCTTGATTTCATCTTCATAGAGCCGCAGCAGCGCTTCTACAGGCCCCATGGCGCCTTCAGCCAAGGCACAGAAAGAACGACCCTTGATATTTTTCACCTGATCCTTGAGCATCGTCAGGTCGTCGTTGGTCGCCCGGCCGAACTCGATTCGGTCGAGCAACCAGGAGATGGTGGATAGACCCTCTCGGCAAGGTGTGCACCACCCGCAGCTTTCGCGGGCGAAGAACTGGTTGAGGTTGCGGGTTACCGCCACCATGCAGGTGTCTTCGTCAAAGACTGTCACGCCCGCTGTACCGAGACGGCTCTCGACCTCTTCAAGGGGATTGAAATCCATCATCACGTCAAGGTGATCGGTGGTCAGGTAAGGCGTTGACGCGCCGCCTGGCAAACAGGCCTTGAATTTTTTGCCTCCCCGCACGCCGCCGCCAAAATCTTCCACGACTTCACGCAAGGTGATGCCGAGGGGCAGCTCAAAGCATTCCGTGCGGTTCAGATGTCCGGACAGGCCAAAGAGCTTGGTTCCGGCACTCTCCGGATTCAGTGCCAGGGCCTGGAACCAGGCGGTGCCATGAGTCAGGATATGCGGCACGGTGGCCAGGGTTTCGACGTTGTTGACGTTGGTGGGTCGCCCGAAGAGACCACGCTGAGCCGGAAAAGGCGGTTTGGAACGCGGATTGGGCCGACGGCCCTCGAGACCGTTGAGCTGAGAGGTCTCCTCGCCAAGAATGTAGCGCCCGGCACTGCCGTGTACGTGCAGTTCGACGTCAAATCCGGAACCAAGGATATTTTCCCCCAGATAGCCCGCTTCGACCGCTTCTTCAATCGCCCGCTCAAGCCGTTGAAAACAATCTTCGTACGCGTAACGCAGGAAGATATAACCGATCTGGGTCTGCAGGGCATAGGCTGCAATCGCCATCCCCTCGACCAGTTGATGAGGATCGGCCAGTAGCAGTTGGCGATCCTTGTAAGTGCCCGGCTCCATCTCGTCACCGTTACAGACCAGGTATTTGTCTCCAGGTTGATCGGCCGGGAAAAAAGACCATTTGATACCGGTGGGAAAGCCTGCGCCGCCACGGCCACGCAGACCAGAGCCCTTGACCAGCTCGCAGACCTCCGCCGGCGGCATCTTCATCGCCGCGCGCAGGCCCTGGTAGCCACCGTTCTTCTCGTACTCGGGCAAGAGGACCGTCTCGTTCGGCCGGCGATTTTTGAATAGAACCTGTGTATAGGCGTTCATATCCTTAAACCTCGGCCGCTACTGCGGCACGCTCCCTTTGCAGAATGTCATTAATCTTTTCAGTGGTCAGAAAACCGTGCGTGGTAAAACCGATCATCATGGCCGGGGCATCACCACAGGCACCAAGACAGCAGGTTGGCAGCAGGGTGAAAATGCCGTCAGCCGTTGTTTCACCCAGGCCGATTCCCAAAGTTTTCATGAGATGTTCGGTGATCATCTCGGCACCGGTCGACCAGCAACAAATTGAATCACAAACATGAATGACCCGCTTGCCAACTTCACGCCGGAAGATCTTATCGTAGAAAGTGGCCACTTCCTCCACTTCGATCGGCAGAACCCCGAGGGTTTCAGCAGCCAACAGCACACCGTCGTCAGGCACCCAGCCGTGGTGCGCTTGGATCGCCCGCAACTGGTCAACGATCAGCTCATGGGGATGAGCAATCGCCGCCGCCTTGGCCTTGAAGCTGTCGATCTGCTTTTGT
>JAOUDB010000475.1 GCA_029859485.1 Desulfuromonadales bacterium
GACCGTGACCCTCTTTTGGGGCGCGACTTTCCCTATAGTCAAAGACGCTATCGTAGAAATGCCGGTTATGGCCTTCCTCTGGGTGCGTTTTGCCATGGCTGCCATACTTTTGTTCTTTATTGCCGGACGAGCCAGGCTGGCAACTCTCGACCGCCGTGGCTGGCGACTTGGTATTCTACTCGGGGCATTACTCTTTTCCTCCTATCTCTTTCAGACTTTTGGTCTGGAACGTACGTCTTCTGCCAATACCGGCTTTCTCACTGGGTTGGGCGTGGTGTGGGTTCCTTTAATGGCTGGACCGATTCTGAAGAAGCCCGCGGCTTTTGGTTCTAAAATTGGTGTCGGGCTGGCCCTGGTTGGTCTTTTCCTGCTGACCTGGCACACTCCCTGGACAATCAACTTCGGAGACCTTCTGGTTGTGGTTTGCTCTGTTTTTGTTGCCCTGCACATTATTGGTCTTGACGCCTTTACCAAAGGTTATGACGCAAGAGCCCTGACGTTCGTGCAAATCCTGACCATGGCCATCCTCGGCTGTATCGGCAGCCTTGCCTTTGAACCGACATCCTGGCCCCAGGAGTGGACCAGTTCACTTGTCTTCGCCTTTGCCATTACCGCTGTTTTTGCAACGGCTTACGCATTCTGGGCGATGACGACCTTCCAGAACCGCACGACACCGACCCGTGCGGCGCTTATCTACACCCTTGAACCTGTCTTTGCAGCGATCTTTTCGGTCTGGTTGGCCGGTGACCGCCTGACGGCGATTGGCTGGTTCGGTGGCGCGATGATAGTCTTTGGCATGATCGTCGCGGAAGTCTGGCCTCTTGTGGCTCAGAAGAAGGAAGCTCTTAGCCACAGTTAGGGGCACAGTTAGGGGTAAGTGTCTGTCGTTGAGGTCCTAGAGCTTCCCCTCTAAAATGCCTTCCTTTAACAGTGAGGCTTTTCTGTTATATTGCAACTTTCCACTTATTGATCATGGAGGTTTTATGTCAGGGAAAATCGGTTACAAAGATTTGGTTGCAGAGGCCGAACAACATATAGAGACGATAACGGTCGAGGCTGCTCTTGCTTCTTTTGACTCGCCAGACGTGGTCTTCGTTGACTTGCGTGATGTCCGAGAGCTGAAGAGAGAAGGAAAAATTCCCGGGGCCTTCCACTGTCCTCGTGGCCTGCTTGAGTTCTGGATCGATGCAGAAAGTCCTTATTATAATAAGATCTTTGGGGAAGATAAACGCTTCATCTTTTACTGTAACCTCGGCTGGCGCTCTGCGCTGGCGGCTGATGTTGCTCAAAAGCTGGGGTTGAAAAGTGTCTGCCATATTGATGGTGGTTTCGAGGCCTGGAAGAATGCAGGTGGGGCCGTTGAAGAGAAATAAAACAGTTTCTGAATTAACCTTATTATGGAGGAAGATATGTATGCGATTGCAGTAAATGGCAGCCCACGCTCAGGTGGTAATACGGAACTACTGCTTAAAGAGGTTCTCGGTGAGCTTGATACGGCCGGTTGGGACACGGAAATGGTTAAGGTCGGCGGGACCGCGATCCGTGGTTGCATCGCCTGTCAGCAGTGTTTTAAGAACAAGGACAATTTATGTGCAGTTAAGTCGGACAATTTTAACGACATCTTTACGAAAATGCTGCGGGCAGACGCCATGATTCTCGGCTCTCCGACTTATTTTGCTGCAGTCTCCGCAGATTTAAAAGCGCTGATCGAAAGAGCTGGATATGTTGCCTATGCCAATGATCAGGCTTTTGCCGGCAAGCTTGGGGCGGCCGTTGTGGCTGTCAGGAGAGGTGGCGCGACTCATGCCTACGACACCATTAATCATATGTTCCAAATGTCCAGAATGATACTCCCCGGCTCAACCTACTGGAATATGGGCTTTGGCCTGGAAAAAGGTGACGTCCTTGAAGATGAAGAGGGTTTGGCCAACATGCGTCATCTCGGTAAAAGTATCGATTGGTTAGGTCGTAACATTAAGGCCTCTCATGATAGTTATCCAAAATCCTGATTTTACAGCTAAGCGCTGAAAGAGAAATGACAATATGAGTGAATTGCCAAAATGTCCTGAATGTGGTTCAGAGTATACTTACGAAGACAGAGGGATGTTTGTTTGCCCTGAGTGTGCTCATGATTGGAGTCTGATTGCCGTTGAAGAGAGTGCTGATGCCGCCAGGGTTTTTAAGGACGCGAACGGCAATGTCCTGCAGGATGGTGATACCGTAACCGTGATCAAGGATCTCAAGATCAAGGGTTCTTCTCTGGTTGTTAAGGTCGGGGCCAAAGCCAAGAATATCCGCTTGGTCGATGGCGATCACGACATCGATTGTAAAATCGATGGTATCGGCGCTATGAAGTTGAAGTCGGAGTTTGTTAAAAAAGCCTGAAGCCTGGCAGCCTGTCGGACAATCAATAAACTGGCTGCAAATCCGTCTGTTTGGTCCATATCTCAGCTCCTTTTCGACCAATAGCTACGGCTATTATTCAATCAATAACGCTTGGCAGGGGTGAGGAATATAACCTTAAGGAGTACAAACGGGAGGCAGGGGCTCAAATCTGCCCATGAAAAGAGCGAACATTCTTCTCAAAAGTGATAATTCAGAGTCACTGACAGATCGTTACGTAATTTGCGAGAGAGGGAAAGGTTCCATTTTTGTGCAGCATTTGCAGCACCGTAGATGTTGCCGACATAAAAGGGCACGCCAATACCGCCTACAATTCCGGCCAGAGCGTAGTTTTTATTATCAATTGCGGCAATAGTGGCAGCAATAAATAAACCATTTACCGCAAAAGCCATCAGGCCGTCTTTGTAATGATTCGCGTA
>JAOUDB010000476.1 GCA_029859485.1 Desulfuromonadales bacterium
GGCATGAGCGGGATTGCCGAGGTTCTCATCAATCTTGGCTACCAGGTCTCAGGTTCCGACCTTAAAGAGAGTGACATTACCCGCCGTCTGGCGACTCTGGGTGGGACAATCGCTTATGGTCACCGCGCCGAGAATGTTGATGAGGTCGATGTCGTCGTCACATCGACTGCTGTGAATTTGCAGAATCCTGAAGTTCAGGAAGCTAACCGTCGCAAGATCCCTGTCATCCCGAGGGCAGAAATGCTCGCGGAGTTGATGCGTATGAAGTACGGCATCGCGATTGCCGGAACTCATGGCAAGACGACCACGACCAGTATGGTGGCAACAGTGCTCTCCCATGGCAACATCGACCCGACCGTCGTGATCGGCGGTCGCCTGGATTCGATCGGTTCTAACGCCAAGTTGGGGCAGGGCGAGTTCCTGGTGGCAGAAGCTGATGAGTCGGATGGTTCATTCCTGAAGTTATCGCCGACGATCGCGGTCGTGACCAATGTTGATGAGGATCATCTCGATTTCTACAGTGGCATTGATGAAATCCGCGCGACTTTCGTTGATTTTATCAACAAGGTGCCTTTCTACGGGCTGGTCGTTCTTTGTTTGGATGATGAGAACCTGCAGGGGATGATCCCTGACGTCAAGAAGCGCCTGGTCACATACGGCTTGACCTCACAGGCGGATTTTATGGCGTACGAGATTGAGTATGAGGGTGACCGGACCAGTTTTCTGGTTCATTACCGGGGAGAAGCCCTCGGTCGTTTGAGTATCCGCATGCCGGGCCGTCATAACGTGCTTAATGCTCTGGCCGCGGTTGCTGTGGCCATGGAGCTCGACATGCCCTTTGCCGCAATCGCCGAAGGTTTTCAGGACTTTGGCGGCGTTGGCCGCAGGTTCGAGATCAAAGGTGAAGCACAGGGAATTATGGTGGTGGACGACTACGGTCATCATCCTGTGGAAATCAAGGCTACGCTCGGCGCAGCCCGTGGTGGTTGGAGCCGGCGGCTGGTCGCAGTTTTTCAGCCACATCGTTACAGTCGCACCGAGGCACTCTTTGATGATTTCCTGACGGCCTTTTACCAGGCGGATCATGTCGCCGTGATGGATGTCTACGCCGCAGGCGAAGATGTTCGTCCCGAGGTGACGGCAGAAAAACTTGCTGAGGGGATCAGCGAGCATGGCCACAAATCCTGTTGCTACACCGGTGATGTTGTCGCCACAGTCGAGCATTTACAAGCGGTTCTACAACCTGGTGACATCATTATTACCCTCGGTGCCGGTAACGTCTGGCAGGTGGGTGCAGAACTGATGAAGATTTTGTAAAAAAACAAGGGTGACGAGATGATGAATCGCACTGAACTGAAGTATAAAAAGATCGCTGTTTTAATGGGAGGTCTTTCAGCTGAGCGAGAGATCTCACTGAAAACCGGTCAGGCTGTGTTAAGTGCGTTGCTGGAGAACGGTTGCGATGCGGTCGCGATCGATGCCGGTCATGATTTACCCGCCCAGTTGCGTGGAGTTGGCGCGGAGGTGGCTTTTATCTGTCTGCACGGACGCTACGGTGAAGACGGTACGGTCCAGGGCCTTCTGGAAATGATGCAGATACCCTACACCGGAAGTGGCGTCATGTCTTCGAGCATGGTGATGGACAAGGTTGTCACCAAGCAGATTTTGCTCTACCACGAGATTTCAACCCCGGGGTTTGTTGCTTATCGTTCCGGTGATGATCGAAGCCATTTGTTTAAGCGTTGTCGCCACTTTCCTCTCGTGGTCAAGCCCGCCCGGGAAGGTTCAACCATCGGCATCAGTATCGCACAAGACAGGACGGAACTTGAAGCAGGTTTGGAAGAGGCTCTGAAGCACGATGACCTGGTCCTGATCGAAGATTATATCCAGGGTGATGAAATCACAGTCAGCATCCTGAATAACGAGTCATTGCCGATTATTCAGATTGTGCCGAAAAGTGGTTTTTACGATTACGAATCGAAATATACACCGGGGCACACAGAGTACCTGCTGCCGGCACCTCTGGAAGCTGTGCTGTACAACCGACTGCAGGAAACCTCTGTGGCGGCCTGCAAGGTGCTGGCTTGCCGGGGCGCCGCAAGGGTTGATTTCATGGTGCGAGAGCGCGAGTTCTTCTGCCTGGAAGTCAACACCATCCCGGGGATGACAGCAACCAGTCTGCTGCCAAAGGCGGCGGCGGAAGCAGGCCTCTCCTTCAATGAACTGGTGATGCAAATTCTGGAAGACGCAGGATTGAACAAGTAAGCGGATAACTAATGCGTGATCTGAAGTCTCATAAGCAGAAGAAGTGTAAAACCAACCGGCGCAAGCAGGAGAAGCAGGCGCGCGACTGGAAGAAGTTGTTCCATCGCACGCTGCGGGTCTGCATTGCCTCCGGAAGTGGTTTTCTGCTTGCGAGCGGGGCCTTGCTTACAGCCCAGATGCTGCTCGAGTCAGGATGTTTTGGAGTGAAACAAGTCCGCGTTGAGCATCAGGTGAGGGTGAGTAAAGGTGATATCCTCGATGCTTCTGATATTGAAATTGGTGACAGCCTCTTTGATCTCGAGTTGCATATGATCGGACGCAAGATTGAAGAACATGCCTGGATCGCCAGGGCCGAAGTCGAACGCTCCTTTCCTGATCAGGTCGTTATTCGGGTGGTTGAGCGGGAGGCCCGGGCGATTATCGACCTTGATTATCTTTACTACGTGGATCGTGCTGGTGAAGTTTTCAAGATGCTGGATGCAGGTGATGAGCTTGATTATCCGGTGATCACCGGGATTGACCGTCAATACTTACTCGATAACCCGGATAAGA
>JAOUDB010000477.1 GCA_029859485.1 Desulfuromonadales bacterium
GGTCTTACGGTCGAGGATGCGGATTATCGAGCTGCCGTACACCGACATGTCGCGGGTGTAGATGCCATGCACCGGCTGGTTGCCATGCTCCGTGCCGCTGCCCCCGTTGCTCCCGTTGCCGTTTTGGTCGTCATCAGCCGCGCCGTTATGGCCGTTGGTTTCTCCTTGTCCGCCGCGACTGCGGGCGCGGAAGACGACCAGCCCGTCCTCGTTGACCGACGGCGGGTTGTAGCTGTTAAACGGGCGGCACTTTTCGGAATCCAGCTCACAGCCCCTGGTCGGCATGGAGTCGTTGTTGTTGACCACCGTGGCCCAGTCAAAGGTCGCCGTGCGTTTCGCCTGAACGTTGCCGGCGAACAGGAGCATCCCCACCAGCCCGATACTGACAATCCCTGCAAGTCGCAATGTCTTCATGGTCTCCTCCTGTCAGGCGGCATGCTCATGGCATCATCCGTGGAAGAAAGGGCGAAGCACCACCCTTCCGAAAACATTTGGCGATCCCCTTCCCGGCCACCAGGGACCGGGGAAGGGGTAACTCCTTTTTCATGCTACAGGCTGATCTGATGACACACTTAGTGCTCACCACCTCCGCCACCGCCGGCCGCCCTGACGGTGCTGGAAGCGGTGACGTAGTTGTTACCCAGGTTCGGGTCTGCTGTTGGCGGGTCGGCCACAACCGTCGCGCTCCAGTTGATGCGGTTGCTGGTCGTGGTGATCGTGAAGTGCTGGGTAAAGGAAGCCGTCTGGCCCGCAAGGAGATCGGTGATAGTGAATTGCCAACTCCCGAGTTCTACGCCATTGGTGGCGACCACCGTAACGGTGCCTTTGGCTGGATCCGGACCCAAGTTAGTGACGTTCACGAAGAATTCCCTCTCCCCGCCGTTCACATAGTTCTTCGGCACCTGCAAGCCGGACTGCTCGCTGATCGAAAGGTCATAGAAGATATCGCCCGAGTCTGCGCAGTACAACGGTGTCTCGTAACCGGCCGGCAACGGATTGGAGTGCATGAAGTCGATGACCGCACGGGCGTCGTCCGCTGCTTGGGCAAAACCGTCAATGTTGACATCATCGAAGGATTCATCTGCGAAGACGGCCGTCGTGATGGGGCCCTGCACGATCTCGAACGTAGGCGTAGGCGTTGGAGGGACCACTTCGGCGAGGTACTCGAACCAGCCGGCCTCAGGACCACTTCCGGGAATGTAGGCCGGATCAGGCAGCGCCCCGAAGTTCGTGTCACGGTTGTAGGCAAAGGCGCCGTAGTCCAGGAAGCACTTCTCCACCAGCTGGATGACACCCTGCACTTCTTCCCGATAGGTTTCGCATATCTTGGGATCAAGGGTGGTCGGCAAGCCGTCCAGGCCCATGATCTGGTTGAGGTAGGCCAACATGTCCACGTTGAACTCGCCGGTCTTGTCCGAGGCGGCACCGAGCGCCCTGGCCGCAGTCGTCAGGTAATCAGCGGTTAGTAGAGGAAGGGGCGCGCCAAGGGTCCCTGTCAATATGAGCTCCCTGTAGATCGCCAGATTTTGCAGCGGTGAATCGATTGCGCGGGAAGTGACCAAGTCATCTTCGACCTGGCTGGCGACAACTCGTCCGGCGGGGTCCAGAGTGAGGCAATCGGCTATAGACAGGTTCACAATGACGTCGTCCAGCTGTGATTCGAAAACTGTATCAGGAGAACGCGCTTCGTTGACCCGGCCGAAGTCCACTTCCTGTGTGCAGCCCGAACAGCCAGCCGCGACACCACAGGTGTACTGGTTGACAAGAACGACGTCAACGTTAGGATCATCATTCCCGTTGAGATCCTTGCCGTCAACCTGGCAATCAAGTGAGCATATGTTGGGATCCTCCAGATTGAAGGCGAGGGGCTGCCAACATAGTCCGCCGTCGACCAACTCACCCGTCTCGGGATCCTCGACCTGTACCTCAGGGGAGGGGATAGGGACACCATAATCATCACGATAGAGCATGATGAGATCACCGAAATCGGTTGTCCCACCACCACCACCGCCACCACCGCCGCCATTCCCAGCACCAGGGGGTCTTTCCGCTAAAACGTCTCCACTGAAGATAAGAAGTACCGCCATTACTGTGACAATAAGTGAATGTATTTTCATGATACACCTCCTACTAGTTAGCGCCAGGTTAGAGATCTCTGGACAAGTAAGGCAGAGCCTGAGCCACAACTAGCTTCTCTCCAGAAAGACTTACCTAAAGCTTACTGATGAGTCCTGTCACGATCCTGGTCCTGGTCCTGATCTTGGTCTTTATCCTGATCTTGGTCTTTATTCTGATCCTGGTTTTGGTCGCGGTCTCGATCCTGGTCTTTAACTTGGTCGCGCATCTGCTCCATCGTATGTGTTTTCTCCATCGTACGCGTTCGCTCCATTTGCATGGTTCCTTTACCAAATCCACCTGTCTCACCAGGACTACCCTGTCCTCCAGCACCATCTTCACCACCGCCACCGCTGCCGCCACCGCTGCCGCCACCGCTGCCGCCACCGCTGCCGCCACCACCGTCACCTCTTGCCAGATAAATTGGTGGTTGATCACCATCAACGGTTAGTGCCTGAGTTGGTGAGGCCCAAACAGTCAGCAACATACCCACAAAGAAAGCCATCAGGACTTTTATTGCTTTGAGTGTGCTCTTCATCACGGTTCTCCTCTATTCAACTTATCGACTGGTTAGTTTGTTCATTTTCTTGGTTCGGCATAAACCATTAATCTCCTCAAAAGAGACCCAAACCCTCATTTTCTCGTGCTCAGCAAAGAAGGTCATTCAGTTATCAGACGCTCTAACAGAAGCCGCCTGT
>JAOUDB010000478.1 GCA_029859485.1 Desulfuromonadales bacterium
TAAGAAAATCATCCTAAAAAACACGGCCGTCTGGATGCTTTAGCCGTTCCTGGATTGCAGGATCTAGTATTAGTTGTTCCAATCATTGCACCGTTCCTAACGCGCTTTTATTAACGCCGAACTCAAAATTGAAGTGCAACACTTGTAGGAGTTAAAGTGTTGCGATGGAAAAGACATACAAGCATTTGGACTGCACAGAACGTGCGATGATTCAGGTAGGGCTGGAGCAAGGACTTTCGTTGCGAACAATAGCCCGAAGTTTGCTTCGCCCCGTGAGTACAGTGAGCCGTGAGTTGAGACGGAACGAGTGGGAGTCTCCATCGCTTCGAGTGGGGCGACGGGGACGGCGTCCCGTGGCTGGTGGCTACCGTGCTGTGCGGGCTGAACAACGCGCCAGGCAAGTTAAGTGTCAGCCGAGAAAAGCGAAACGGCTGGTTCCCGGCGAGGCGCTCTGGGACGAAGTCGTTAAGCTTTTGAAGTCTGGTAATTCACCGGAGCAGGTTTCTGCTACACTCAAACGTATGCATCCTGAAGAGCCTCAGTTCCGGGTCAGCCATGAGACCATATACACGGCGATCTACGCAATGCCGCGCGGTGAGTTGCGCAAGGAGATCATCGCCTTATTGCGGCAATCACGAAAAAAGCGTCGGCCACGCACCCGCGGCGAAGATCGTCGGGGAAGTATTCCGAACATGGTCAGTATCCATGAGCGTCCTCCTGAAGTTGAAGAACGACTGGTTCCGGGGCACTGGGAGGGAGACCTCATCAAAGGGGCACGCAACGCCTCAGCGGTCGGGACACTGGTGGAACGAAGCTGTTTGTTTGTGACCCTGGCCAAAGTCGATAATGCTAGTGCTGATGCCGCTGAGAAAGGGTTCAGCTTTGTTCTCAACCGGATTGATGCACAAAGGCGGTTGAGCATGACCTATGATCAGGGGAAAGAGATGGCCTGTCACGCGAAGTTGGCAGAGAACACAGGAATTAAGGTCTACTTTGCCGACCCGCATAGCCCTTGGCAACGCGGTATCAACGAGAACACCAACGGGTTGCTGCGCCAGTATCTACCAAAGGGAACGGACCTGTCAGCTCACTCTCAAGAGGAGCTTGACCAGATTGCCTTGAAGCTTAACACCAGGCCGAGGAAAAGCCTTGGCTGGAAATGCCCGGCGGAAATCTTCTTGCCTGACTTTGATTTCAAAGAATATTATGGGCGAATCTTAAACCCTGTTGCACTTCGAACTTGAAACCGCCAACTGTTATACTGATTTCAAAGTGTGCTGATTAATTCGATTCCAGTGGCAAAGGCTGTCACGAGTATAACTTGTGTAAGATCCTCGGCTGGTGAATTAGTTGAACATCTGTTTTTTGACAATGTTGTAATCGTTGTTGATGCCGGCCGAAATTCCCAAGGAACAGAGGAATAAAACTGATGCCTCGCTTTAATTACGAATCTATTATCCGTGCACCTGCAAATCTGGTATTTGACTGGCACCACGATCCAGCAGCCATCGAAAAACTCACCCCACCATGGGAACCTGTTAAGGTGGTAGGCACACCGGCGTGCATTGATCAACTCGGCTCTCGCACCACTTTAAAAATGTCCATTTTTGGTGTTATTCACTTTCATTGGGTGGCGGAACACCGAAATTACCAACCAGGCAAGTCTTTTCAGGATGTACAAATTCGTGGCCCTTTTGCACGATGGTGCCATACCCATTCAGTAGAACCGATAGATGAGAACACCTGTCGGTATATTGATAGCATTGATTATAAAGTGCCAATCGGTTGGCTGGGAGAGTTGCTTGGTGGATGGTTTGTACGCCAAAAGCTAAAAAAAATGTTTGCGTATCGTCATCAGTTGGTGAAAATGGAATGCGAAGGATTGTCCGCTGCCAAGAGCGATCACTCGCACTTGACCTAACAAAGTTAGAGCTAAGATTTATTTCTTATAAGATAAGACTGCCAGTAAGCTTTTGCGTCACAGGAATGCGGGAAAATTGAGAATGATTATAGCAAGAGCCTTTCTTATCTATTTGATATTATCAGTCGTTACTTTGGCTTCATGTGGAACGCAGTCGCCAGGACACATTACACAAACTACATCCAGTTTTGATGGTTCAAAACAGCTTATTATGGAGCCCGCCTGGCTTTATAGTTCAATAATTAAACTAGCTTTATTCAAAAGTTCAAAAATGCCCAACGAAAAACTGATTCTTACTGCTGTGGTACGTGGTTCTCATATCTTTGATGATGATCCCTCGTTGCATTTCAATATCGATGGTGAAACTTTGAGTTTGAGTTCAGTTGACAGATTGAGAGACATTGATACTTCAGAGGGTTTTACTGGTTCTGGTTTTTACGTTGCTCCATCTAATTGGTCTTCAAAAGATTACCTTGTAGATGTGTCCTTTCTAGAAAAAATAATAACGGCAGAAGATGTTTATGTCACCGTGGAGCTTACGGATTTTTATGCAGAGGGTATTTTCTCAAGTGATGCTCCGATAACAGCAAGACAAGCGTTCAAGGATTTTCTAAAGCAGATATAAGCAATACAAATCCAAAATTGTGAGTGAATATAATTGGGAGTGTATCCCATAGATAGCTCCTGATAAAACACGAAAGCCCTCCTTCTTATGACCGGGGGCTTTCTTACCTTGCAGGGTAAATGGTAATCGACTGAATGCATGACATTTCATGCTCGAAAACAATTTAGGAGAACTTTTGAGAGTTTTCAAATGGTGTATTTTCGTAAATCAGTTTTCTTTTGTTGTGGTCTATTGTCGTATCTCAAAAAACCGAGTCAACCTACAAC
>JAOUDB010000064.1 GCA_029859485.1 Desulfuromonadales bacterium
GTAAATTAATGCTCGGTCTGACTCCAGGCCAATATCTTGGTCAGGCTCTGCGTAATCCCTTCAATTGGATCCTGGCGATTATCTTCGCCATCGGTCTGCCGCTGATCGCCTATCGATTTATCTTTGGACTCAGCGTCGTAACCCACGGCTCCAATGATTACCCCTGGGGACTCTTTCTCGGTTTCGGGCTCTTTGCCATGGTGCCCCTCTCGGCCTCCGGCTTCATGCTGGGCACGGCGGTTGAAATCTTCGGCCGCCACGACTTCGAGCCGATTGAGAGACTGGCTCTGCTTAACGGGCTGCTTGGTTACCTTTTTGCCGTTATCTATTTGCTGGTCGATCTCGGCCAACCCTGGAGGCTACCTTACCCAATGGTAGTGTCTTTCGGCCCGGCGGCCGTCCTCTTTTTGGTTGCCTGGCATGTCGCCACCTACCTCTCTGTGCAGGTCGCTGAAGTTTCCGTCTCCTTTTTCGAGTGGATCGGTTGGTTGGGCGGCAAGCGCTTCATCCGTCGCATAGCGCTCGGCCTGACCGTCTCAGGGATCATCCTTTCAACTCTCCATCAAGGTGCTCTGGGGGCGCTCTTTAACTACGCACCGGGCAAAGTCCACCCGCTCTGGTATTCGGCGTCCTTCCAGTGGATTCATTTCTTCTGTTCGTCGATTCCGGCAGGGCTCTGCATGGTGATAGCAGTCAGCACCGTGGTCAAGAAGACCATGGCCTGGCGCTGTGATGACAATTTTAAAGACAACCTGGATCGATGCACCCTCGGTCTGGCCAAAGGTGCAAGCCTGGCCCTGATCACTTACCTAGCGATCAAGATGATCGGTATCGCCCATGATAACGAATGGGGCTATCTGGCAACCGGTTGGGGGGCCTGGTTCCTGTTCGAAATGGCCGTGGGTGTTATCCTGCCGATTCTCCTGTTTGCCTATGCCGTTCGCCATCAGGCGGTCAACCTGGCCAGGGTGGGAGCCTTTGTGACGATCTTCGGGATTGTCCTGAACCGGCTGAATACGGCACTGATTGCCTTTAACTGGCAGCTTTATCAGGAAGTGCCGCATATCTTTGAAGTGATTGTCGCCGTGACAATTTTTGCGATCTACGTTGTGGTCTATCGTTTCATCCTCTACCGTCTGCCGATCATTTTTTCATGGAAAGAGCAACCACAAGAAGCTCTTGCCGCTGAGGCGGCAAGGCCGGCACCGATAAAAACTTCAGCGGCTCCGATTGGGGCCATGTACCGCAAGATCGATTAAACGTTGGCCGCGGGGTTGGCAAAACCCCGCGGCCACCAGGGCAGGCTAAGGAGGTTCGCCATGTTAAGCAGCATAAACAGCCGCGCTATCGTTCCGGTCGCCTGTGCCGTCACCGGCTTTGTCATCGCCTGTTGTGTGCTTCTATTTACCTTCGTAAAGGATGATCTCATCAGGGGCGAGGTTCAACATGCAGCCGATCTGGCTGATACCGTTATCAAATCAACGCGCTATGCGATGCTCCATGACGACAGGGAAACCCTGAGCAACATCATCAGCAGTATCGGCGAACAGAACCAGGTTGAACATGTCAGAATCTTCAACAAGAAGGGGCTGATCATGTTCTCCCGAGAGCAGGGGGAACGGGATAAGTTTATCGACAAGTCGGCCGCCGGTTGTAATGAATGTCACGCCCAAGCAAATCCGAAAAGCAGTCTCGGTACCATGGCCCAGGCTCGCCAATTTAACAACAAAGAGGGTAAGGATGTCCTCGCTATCATGGCGCCAATCTATAACGAGCCAGAGTGTTCTAATTCCGCCTGTCATTTTCATACGAGTGAGCAGAGCCTGCTGGGAACCCTTGATATCGGTGTTTCTCAGGACCCTCTCAAAGAGACTTTAGGACAATTGCAAAATCGCATGATCGTTTTTAGCGGCATGATTCTGATATTAACCGTGGGTGCGGTTTGCGCTCTTTTGTATCGACAGGTCTTTTTACCAATCAAGCAACTTGCCGACTTTACCGAAATCCCGGTGAATGGTAGGTTGGGTGAAGATTTCCCTGATGTGACTGGTGACATTGCCCGCCTGGCAAAATCCTTTCAGGAGATGACCAACCGGGTCCAGGAGCTCGAAACTCAAGTGTCATCCAAGGGAGACGAGGCCTCTTAATAAGATGCGTCACATTGATGATTAGGACCTTTACTGACTCTGTTTTAACCATTCTGTCACGCGGCAGAAGGAGCCGACGATGAGCCAGGTGCAGCCAAAGCCCGAAGAACTGCCATTGCCGGGACGCGAAGGCTTACGGCTCAGGATCGAGGCGCGTATCCGCAAGCTGGAAAGAGCTTCCGGCAATGGGCTCTGGTCAATGGTCTGCTTCCTGCTGATCAGCTTCGCCGCCTTCAATGGGTTTTCCTTCTTGCCCGAACTCAGTACAGAGGTGCGCAACCTTCTTGGCACGCCGCCACCGGCAGAAATGATCAGCCTGGCCCTGGTCGTTTATGCCTTTTCCGGAATTGTTCGTACTCTTGCCCGCATGAGTCGCAACATCAAACCTTACCTTGGTCTTATGCACGCCGCTTTCTTTACCGCTTTCTATCTCTTCTACCATTTGTCGGGGGCGCTGCAGGATAACTTCTGGGCGGTTTTCTTCGCCGGAATCAGTGTGATGGGACTTGAGAATTATTATCTTTGGACACACAGTAGCGCTGCTTTGCACAAGGAACGGGCGCTGCTTGCAAGTATGCAGGAGAAGAGGGCGGAGACCGAGTAGGAAGTCCCATGAAGGCCGGCTTCATCCCTGCGTTCAGTCTATCTGTAAAACTGCAGGTTCTTCTGTACGAAACTTTCTACGCTATCGATCTGGCTGCGCATATCCATAATCCGGTTTTCGAGCAGGATGATTTCCTCGTCCAGACGGCTGCCGCGATCTTTGATTGCCTGTTGCCGGAAACGGAGTTCTTCACGGGCTTTCTGCATGGATTCCTGTTGGTTGGAATCGAAGCTCTGTGACAGGCTGTTCTCTTCTCGTTGAAACTGCTCCAGTACGTCTTCAATGCGGTTGCGGCTGGCTCTTGATGATTGCAGGTCACGCTCGAACATCTCGATGCGCCGCGAACGAAAGTTCAGGTAGGCGATGGCGATATCGAGTTTGCGCAGGGTGGTTTCTTCTTCAGCATTACCCGATTGTTTGGCGATTTGTCTGCTGAGGTTGTCGACTGCATTTGACAGGGTTTTGAGTTCGTCTGCAACCAAAGCTGCGCTTATATCTTGTTCTGTCGCCATGGACTGACTGGTGAAGCAGTGGCAGATGATTATCGCGCCCATCAGTATTCTTAGCAGCTTTCTGTGAATCATTATTGCTTCCTTTTCATAAAAAACAACAAGCTGTCAGCGCAATTAATCTGTGTTCAGGGGCGAAGCCTGTTGCGCTCAAAAAGGTCGTCGCAGAACAAATAACGTCGGCTCAACTGTAGCCTTGCGGAAAGTTCTGCAGCCGCTCGTCCAGAGTGACCCAGCTCAACTGGCTGTCACAGTGGATGTTGGCGGTTGGTGTGACCACTGTTGGATCGTCAAGGCTGCCGACAGCAACCATACGATGCCCCGGATAACGTTTGTTACTGTTGAAAAGCGGAGTTCCGCAATGGCGACAGAAATGTTTCGTCACACTCTCTCCGAGATGAAAGGATGAAAGGTTTTCTTCTCCCGAGACAATTTCAAAGCGTCTCTCCCGGACCACGGCGTGACTTGAGAAAGCACCGCCGCCAGCTTTTCTGCAGACATTGCAGTGGCAGTTGACCGCCATGGAGATGCCGGTTTTGATCCGATATTGAATGGCTTTGCAGAAACAGCCTCCGGTGATTGTCGTCATCAGCATGTGCCTTTCGTTGCCAGTGAGGCAAAGCGTGCCAAAAAGGCGTTGGCTGCCGGTGTTTCGCAAATCTCCTGCATGAGTGCCGCAACATCCTGCCCGGCTTCGGTCAGGAGCTTCTCCTGCTTGTGAAGATAGTCGCGCATGACATGACTGTTGTATTCGGGATGGAACTGTACCCCCCAGGCACAGGGACCGATGCGGAACGCATGGTGTGCTTCAAAATCATTCTCAGCCAGTAAAATGCTTTCGCTCGGAAGGGCGAGCACTGATTGAGCGTGGGTGGAGTGTGCCTGGAATCGTTTTGGGAGTTCTTTGAAGAGGGGATCAACGCAACCTGCCGCCGTCTTTCTGATCTCAACCGTACCAACCTCTCTGCCGCTGGGATGGAAGTCGACTTGTCCACCCATGGCGCGACCGAGGAGTTGATGACCGTAGCAGATTCCGAGTAACGGTATCTTTGCCCGGACAAGAGCCGGGATCCATGCTTCTATCGCCAGGCTCCATGGCAAATTATCGGTGACCATGCAGTGCGCACCGGTGATGACGACACTAAGACACTTTTCCGGGGCAGGCAGCTCTTCTCCCTTACACGCTTCGACCGTCAGCACCTTAGCGTCCTTGCTGTTGAGGCCCCGTTTCGTCATCTCTTCAAAGTCGCCATGTTTGGCTGCGGTCTCAGGAAACGTCGAGCCCGCCTTGATAATGAATATTTTTTTCATGGTTTAAGTTATTTGAGTAGAGCTTCTGAGCTGAAGTTGAAATTGTAGATTTCGAAGAGCCCGTCTCTGAACAGAAGCTTCAGGTTGATCGTGGCATCGCCGGTCGCATATTTGGCATCAATTTCATACTCGACAATCGTCTGCTCTCCGATGTCACCCTGTTTGCCGGAGTGCACCTCTATGAACTTCGGTTCTTCGACACTTTGAAGCTGGCCCAGCCGGGAGAATAGGTCCATCGCTTGGGCAAATTTCTCTTCCGATATGGTCGCGACAACTTCAGAGGCCATCAATGCCTTGGTTTTTGTCGGATTCCATTGCGAAATTTCCGGGATCACTTCCTTGATGTAGGGCACCGCACTATCATCAAACTCAGATGTTTTGTATTGATCATAGAGGATCGATCCACCGATGACGGCAACGATAACAACAAACCAGGTGCCGAGCATGAAGAAGAATTTTTTCAATGATTTTTTTGTTTCCACGTAAAACCTTTCTAGTCAGTCTGTAAGAGAGTGCTTTGCTACAGCAATAGTTCCGAAATTAGTGGTTGTCCGATAGCGCCAGGCGTGCGCCGAAACCAAGGAAAACCGTCCCCGTTGCCCAGCGCATGGCTTTCTGTACTTTCCCGGACTTCTTGAGGCGACGTGAAAAGCCGCTTGAGAAGAAGATCAGGTGGGTGTGAACAATGCCTGCCGTAAGGGCGTGCATGGCACCCATGGCCGCAATATGCAGTTCTGGATTTTGTGTAGCAGGATCAACGAACTGAGGCAGCAGCGCCAGCATCAATAAGGAGATCTTTGGGTTGAAGATGCTGACAAAGGCGCCGTTACGAAAAATTTTCCAGTTGTCGGTGCCGGTCGTTTCAGTCGCAGTGCTGACGCTTGCGCCACTTCGGAAGGCTTTGATGGCCAGGTAGACCAGGTAAGCGACACCGAGGAACTTGATTGCCTGGAAAGCCGCTGAAGAATATTGCAGCAGGGCGGCAAGCCCGAGAGCGACCGCAACGGCATGGCAGAGGATACCTGTGGAATTGCCGAGATTGCCGATCATGCCGGCTTTGCGGCCATGGCCGAGAGTCGTCGAGATGGTGTAAGCCCAACTTGGGCCCGGTGATAATGCTATCATCAAACTGACCGCAATAAACCCGAGATAGGGTGTGAAGTCTTGCATATTTGCCTCAAATCAATGTTGTCTGTATGGCCGTTTTTAAACGGCAAGCGTGAGGGTATCATTTTAGATATGGGGACACCATACTTAATTGTTTCTGAGCGGGTTCCACCCGGGCCTTAAGCCATGATCAAAATGTGCTTTTTAAAGACTTGAATAGGCGAATGCGAAAATAGTTGACAAAAAAGGTCATGTTTTGTAGGACTGTTGATCCATCTTTAAAAAAAACAGCGAGGAATCAAAGCTATGGCAAAATTCACAGGTCCCAAAGGCAAGCTCGTCCGCCGTTTCGGCGTTAACATATATGTCAATCCAAAGTACGATAGATTACTTGAACGGCGCAGTCACGGCCCCGGTCAACATGGCCCCAGCCAGATCCGGCGCAAGGTCTCCGAGTATGGGCAACAGCTGATCGAAAAGCAGAAGTTACGGCATACCTACTGCCTGCTGGAAAAACAGTTCCGCAGGTTGTTCCGCAAGGCCCAGCAGATGCGTGGCATTACGGGTGAAAATCTGCTGGTCCTTCTGGAGACCCGTCTTGACAGCCTGGTCTTTCGGGCCGGGTTCGGTTGCACGATCATGCAGGCGCGGCAGTTGGTGAATCATGGGCACATCAAGGTTAACGGCAAGAGGGTGGATATTGCTTCTTATCGGGTCAGGGTTGGCGATCAGGTTACAGTGCGTGACACGCTTGCGTCCAAAGCCCTGGCAACCCGTTACCTGATGGAGAATCCACGTTTTGCCGGTGCTGAGTGGCTCGCGGTGGATCGTGATGCGTTGAAAGTTTCGGTGAATCGTCTGCCGCAACGCGATGAGATTGACGCTAACGCTAACGAGCAGTTGATCGTCGAACTCTATTCCAAGTAAAGCTTTAGTTATGCTCGTGACGGACAAACGCGATCAGCCCTGCACAGGCGATGAGTATGCCAAGCACAGCAACCGCGTTTGGCAGGCTGGCTTGCAGGAGTAGCGCTTCTCCGGCCAGGGCAAAGATCACTTCGCTTGATTGAGTTGCATCAACAGCGGCCAGCTTGCTGGCATTGTCTGCGCCGTTGCGAGCAGAGAGAAAGAGCGAGGTGGCGATCACACCTGAAAAAAGGGCGACCAGGGCAACGTTGATAAACTGGCCCTGCGTAGGGATTGTTGCACTGGTGAAAGGGTAAAGCAGCAGCCAGAAAGGGAGGCTGCCGATAGAGAGCAGGAAAACTTTGACAAAGGTGTTGTCGAGCAGAGCAGTATCTAGTTTAGGTAAGCCTTTGCGCCCCTGCTTGGCTTCCCACACGAGTTGATTGCCGAGCGGGTAGAGGAATGCTGCGACAAGGACGGGCGAGGCCCCCAGGAGCAAAGTCGAGAGGTTTGCCGTTTCGACCTGGCTGATGTTGACAAGAAAAACTCCGCAGAAAACAATGGCCGCGTAACTCCAGATTTTTATAGAAAAGCTTTTCCCGAAGAGCATCAGCACAAACAACGATGCGATGATCGTCATCTGCCAGGTGGTTGCCACCACCCAGCCCGGTGAATAATCTGCGGCAAAGCAGATCAGGGCGTAAAAACCGCCGAAGCCGATCGTACCGCTCACGACCCAGAAGAGTGCATTTTTCTTAAGCTCGGACAGAATCCGCTCGAAATATTCAGCACCTTTACAGGCTCTGAGTCCTGCGCCGAGAAATGCAATCATGTAGGCGTACCTGAGCGCCGCCGACCAGTACCAGTGGCCGCCTTCGAGACTCATGACTCTGTTCAGTATGAAGGTGGCGCTAAAGAACATACCAGCGGCCAGACCGAGGAGCATTAAACGGAGCATTGTGACCTTGTCCGTGGGTGTTATGGTTTCAAGTGAAAAGGCGAAGCGATTTTACCACAGAGACACAGGGAAGTTTAAAAAGAATAAAGTTCATTTCTTCGTGAGTTCTGTGTTTGCTTTGGGTCAGGCAATCAACAAACTGACCCGCTATCCCAAAGCCACATCGAGGATCATCATGACCGAAAAACCGACCATGGTGGACATAGTGACCAGGTCTATATTTTGGTAGTTCCTCTGTGATTCAGGAATGAGTTCCTCGACCACGACAAAAATCATGGCGCCAGCGGCAAAGCAGAGTGCGTAGGGAAGAACCGGTTGCATGTAGATAACAAACAATGCACCGACGACTCCGGCGATTGGTTCGACCATGCCGGAGGCCTGGCCCATGAAGAAGCTTTTGCCTTTCGACATCCCTTCACGTCGCAGGGGCATTGATACGGCCGTGCCTTCGGGAAAGTTCTGAATGCCGATGCCGATCGCCAGAGCAATGGCGCCACCGATTGTGGCCGAAGGCAAGCCGGCTGCAACCGCACCGAAGGCGACTCCGACGGCCAAACCTTCAGGGATGTTGTGCATGGTAATCGCCAGCACCAGCAGCGTGCTTCTCTGCCATGAGGTTTTCACCCCCTCGCTTTTGTCCGTACTGAGGCCGGGGTGCAGGTGGGGCAGGAACTTATCGGTCAGGCGCATGAAAATCCCGCCACCCATGAAACCGATTGCGGCAGTCAGCCAGGGGATGTGCCCCAACTGTTCCGCCATCTCTATGCCCGGTGCAAGAAGCGACCAGAAGCTGGCTGCGATCATCACGCCGGCAGCAAAGCCGAGCAGAGAGTCCATTAATTTAGGTTTTAAATCTTTGGTGAAAAAAACCAGAGAGGCCCCTGCGGCGGTGACGCCCCAGGTAAACAGAGTCGCAATAAATGCTTGTGTGACAGGACTGAATTGTAGAAAGAACTCGCTCATTATTGTTCCCTGATGATATGGATCGTGTGGGTGACGGTAGCAAACTACTCGGAGTATTATACCCAATCAAAATGTTTTTGCCGCGAAAGATTAAGTCGGACAGGTTCTTTTCGATCGACCCTTTTGTTCTCGTCAGGAACACGGTAAACTAGGTCAACAGGAGGACATTTCATGCCGATACAACCGAAACCAATCAAAATTGACAAGCTCGAACCGAAAAAACCTCAGGGTCTGGTCGTGGTGATCACCGGAAATGGCAAAGGCAAAACAACCAGCGCCATGGGGATGGTGCTGCGCGCCAGCGGCCATGGCTTTAAAAGCTGCATCATTCAGTTTATGAAGGGTGATCTTTACACCGGTGAGTGGGATGGGATAAAGCGACTCGACGGACTCGTAGAGCTGCATGCCACGGGTATGGGCTTTTGCGGTATTCAAGGCAACACCTACACCCACGCAGAACATCGTGCCAGCGCCCAGGCCGCCATTGAACTGGCCACGACAAAGCTGACCAGCGGCGATTATCAGATCATTATTCTGGACGAGATCAATAACGCCTTGAAACTCAAACTGGTCGATCTGGAGCAGGTGCTGGGTTTGATCAAGGCGAAGCCGGCGTTGGTACACATGGTGTTAACTGGAAGGAATGCCCATCCGGAAGTCATTGATCTGGCGGATACGGTCAGCGAAGTCTGCGAAGTCAAACACGCCTATCAGAAGGATATCGAACCTCAACCGGGGATCGATTACTGAAGCCGAAAGAGCTCTAGAAAAGCATCGGCAGGATCTGCCGCTGTTACCGCCAGCCGATCGGCTGGTAGCCTTTCTCTCTTAAGCAGATCTCAACAAAGCGGATGTAGACCTGGGTTGGTTCCGAGGAGTCGAAGGCGCCACTGACCAAGGCTGCCGTGGCTCCCCCGGCGCCGCCAATCGCTGCTCCCCGTCCTGTACTGGTCCCCGAAGAAATTGCACCTGCGACAGCCCCGGTGGCACCGCCGACCGCGCCGGCTTTGGCTGTTCTCTTGGCGAGTTCCTCACTTTTACCCGAGTTGGCTCCGCTGGCTTCAGCGGCCCGCATGCAGTCATCAATATCAGCGTTTGCCTGCTGTTGACCGACCATGCTCAGG
>JAOUDB010000479.1 GCA_029859485.1 Desulfuromonadales bacterium
CATGTCATCCCACCAGCCTGGTTTGCGGTCTTCCTGGGTGTGACGCCCGGCAGCGTGGGCATCTCCGGTCCAGGCATGGGCGACAAGAATGGCATTGCTCTTATTGCTGTTCAGCTGGCCATAGGTCTCGTAGGCAAGCGTAATCGGCCCGAGAAGGCGACCGCTCTCAAGCCGTAGTTCGACATCGAAGTTAACCTGATGATTTTTAACGATGCCCAATTCGCTCATGTTCTGCCTGAAGTCATGCAAATAAAAAGGCCCCTTCCATAATGATGAGAAGGGGCCAGCGGATACATTGAGTTATGGTATCGCGGGCTCCGTCCTCATCTCCCCCACCGGAAAATTCCGACGAGTTGGATTTAGCACCTGACACCCCTTCGCGTGTCGCTGCGACGGGTCGGTTGCTGTGGCTTCAAAGGGCCTGTCCCTCCACCACTCTTGATAAAGACGTGTTGCTATGTTGGCGAAACTCTAACGAAAAGTGTCTACTTTGTCAAACGGTTTGCTTTGTCAGCCCGGGTCAGGACTTGAAAGAGCCGATCTCCTTCTCCAGGACATTGGCCTGCTCTGTCAGGTTCTCAACCACCTTATCCAACTCCGCGGTGCGGGCAGCGTTGCTCTCAGCAACCTGGCGAACCGCAGAAACCGCCGCGACAACTTGCTGGCTACGGGTTGACTGTGCTTTGGAAGCTTGGTCGATCTGCTGCATCATGGTGCGGATATTTTCCATACTTGCGCTGATCTGATGGCTGCCCTTGGCCTGCTCACCGGTGCTGAGCTTAACCTGAGAAGAAATATCCTTCATCGATTCAGCCGATTGTGCCAGTTGCTGGATACCGACTGACTGCTGTTTTACCGCCGAGGATATCTGCTGCAACATGTTTGCAACCTGGTTGACGGCTTCGGTGATCTGACGGCTGCCGCGAGATTGCTCCTGGGTGGCCCGGACGATGCTTTTAACCTGCTCGGAGGAGCGCAGCGAGCTTTCCGTCAGCTTATCAAGAGCGACTTCGGCGACCTTCGAGCGTTCTGCTTCTTCATGAACACGCTCGCTGCCTACCTGCATCGCTTTGACCGCTTCGACGGTTCCGGTTTGCAGTCGACGGATAATGGTTGAAATCTCCTGGGTCGACAGGGCCGTGCGCTCTGCCAGTTCGCGAATTTCGTCAGCGACTACGGCAAAGCCTTTGCCATGTTCACCGGCCTGGGCTGCAATGATCGACGCGTTCAGGGAGAGCAGGCGGGTCTGGTCGGCGACATCGTCAATAACGGTCAGAATCGTACCAATCTCACCGGATTGTTTCCCCAACTCCTCAATCGCCTGGCTGGCATCTTCGACGGTGACGCGAATCGCCTGGATTCCCGCAATCGTTTCTGCTACAGCAGTCTTGCCCATTTCTGCATCGCGGTTGGCCTGCTCGGAAAGTTCGTTGGTGTGCTGGGCTGTTTCCTCAACCTCTTTAATGGAGGCGTCCATCTGGGTGATCGAAGACGCCGTGACTTCGGTCGATGAGGAGAGGTTGTCGAGGTTGTCAGAGACCTGCTGACTTGATACCGACATTTCGGTGATTGAACTGGAGACTTCTTCAATGGTGCTGAAGAGTCGATCCACCTGGGAAACAATTTCCTCAATGGTAGCGCCAAGCTCCAGGGTTGCAGACGATGAAATCTCGACCGCTTCCAAAAGAGCACTGATGCTGTTGGCAACTTCGATCGTTGATTCATCAATTCCCTGAATGGCTTTAAAGGAATCTTCCAGCGCTTCGGCCTGGTTGGCCGTGCCATTGCTGACATCCTGTGAGGTGTGGCGAATCTTTTCGGTCGCTGTGAAGATGTCGCTGGCCGCGGAACTGATGCGTCGAACCATTTCGCGCAGGCGTTCCACAAATTGATTGAAGTTTCCCGCCAACTCTCCGACTTCGTCATTGCTGCTAATTTTCAGAGTCCGGGTCAGGTCGGCTTCTCCCTGTGCAATCTCCTTGAGGTTGTTAACAACCACAAGTAATGGCTTGGTCAGTGTTCGGGAAAAGAGCAGGGCCAAAATGAAGACAATCGCGATGACGGCGGCCACCAGGCCGACCATCAGCTTGCGTAGTGATTGTTGAGCCTCAAGTGCACTTGCAAGGTCTTGTGCAATAATGAGTTGGAAAGAGGTGCCGGTCAGATCTCGCACGATCGGCATGTACGGTTTGTCACCGAGTCTGATTTCTTCACTTTGCAGGGCGTTGCCTAGACCTTGGAAGTCCGGGTGCGAAGCACCAACGACGCCTTGCGAGCCTACGAAGGCGACCTCTACGCCACCCATCTCCTTGACGTGGCTGGCAAACGGATCGTCCAGCAAGTAGGCTCCTACCAGGTAGCCGACAATGTTGTCCTGCAGGGCCACCGGAGTGGCGACGAGAATGGACAATTTGCCGAGATAGCTGGTCAAGCCGGCCCGGGTGATGTTGCTCTCTCTTGCCTCAACGAGAAAAGGATGGTCTGTTTCGGGTTCTTCGGGGAGGTCGAGCCCCTCAGTGTTGACTCTCAAGATTGACTGTCCTGAAGTGTCCAGCACTTCGAGGATGTCCATATCGTATTGATCGTGAACGTTTTGGATCAGTTCACGCAGTTGTTCGACATCCTGCGTTAGTGAGGCATAGTAGAGAGCGTTGACCAGGTCTGAAGAGCTGCTCAGCAGGCCCAGGTAGTTGGCCAGCTCTTGTTGGCTGCTTTCGGTACTGCGCTCGACAAAATTACTTGATTTCTCGGCAAACTGAACCATGCTGGTGCGAATCTGATCTTTGGTAAAGTTGGAGAGAAAGGTCA
>JAOUDB010000480.1 GCA_029859485.1 Desulfuromonadales bacterium
AGTGGCCGCGGTAATTGTCAGGTACTCCTGTCAACATGGAACAAGGTTGAGGGTAATCAACGCGCATACCTTGCCTATATTCTGGGTGAGGCCGGTTGCTCAGAAGGGTTATCTGTGCTTCAGGACGGGCTCCTGTCTGATGATAACCAGCTGGTCCGGATGTCTGCTTATGCGCTCGGTAAAATCGGCGCCGTGCAGATGTTGCCGAACCTGGTCGATTGCCTCCGCAGCGAGTCTTTCGAAGTCCAGGAGGCAGCCAATGAAGCGCTGATCACTCTGGGAAAAAGTTTCCCGGAGGAAAGCTTTAGCGCTCTTGCACCGCTCCTTACTGACAAGGACCCTGCGCAACGCGTGTTTGCTGTTATGGTTTTGCGGGAGTTGGAAGATCCAGCAGTTCTTGACACCCTCGGTCTGGCGCTCAAGGATTCAGCCGCCGAAGTTCGCCGGGCTGCCGTGAAAGTCTTTGAACGGTTCGATGTCAGTGACCATCTCGGCGCTCTGCTCCTGTCTCTGACCGATGAAGACGCTGAAGTGCGCCGTACGATTATTGAAATCCTTGGCAACTGCAACAACGAAGACGCTCTGGATGGCCTGCAGCTCGCCCTGCAGGATGAGGATGTCTGGGTCCGCGCGTCAGCAGTACGTGGCCTGGGTCGAGTCGCCGGTTCGCGAAGTTTTGCCCTGGTTGAGTCTGCCCTGAAGGACCCGGTTGGCCTGGTCAGTATTGCGGCGCTGGAAACCCTTTCAGCGATCGCTGGTGCCGGTGCCGTTAATCATATGCTTTCGGCATTGGACCACAGCGATGAAGAAGTCGTGACGGCTGCTATGAACCTGTTGACTCATTACGGCTCCGAGGACTGGATCAATGATCATGCCGAGAGGTTGATTAATCATCCTTTCTGGGTCGTCCGAGCGCAGATTGCCAGAAGCGCGGTTGAAGTTCTTGGTCAGAAAGCTCGACCACTCCTGGAAAAACGTCTTGCCATTGAAACTGAGGAAGTGGTTCGTCAGCAGCTCTCCGACTTGCTTGCCGATCTCCCTGTGAATTGATTCCCTGATGCTTTTTTTGTCACCTGAAATAAGTATGACTCCCGATGAATTCCGCCTCTTGCGGGATTTTGTTTACCAGCATTGCGGGCTCAATTTTACGGAAGATTCCAAGTATCTTCTGGAAAAACGTCTCGGCAAACGTTTGCAGATGCACAACCTGAAGACCTTCAAGGACTATTATTATTTCCTGCGCTACAATTCGAGTAAGGACCAGGAGCTGACCGAGGTTGTTGATCAGTTAACCACCAACGAGACCTATTTTTTCCGTGAAAATTTTCAACTCAAGACTTTTGCTGAAGATATCCTCCCGGAGGTTCGTAAACGCAAGGAGATCGAGGGTAAAAAGACCTTGCGCATCTGGAGTGCCGGCTGTTCATCAGGTGAGGAACCCTACACGATCGCCATGCTTCTCCTCAGCCAACCCTGGCTGCAGTCATGGAAGGTTGAAGTGGTCGGCACCGACATCAGCCAACGGGTCCTGCATATGGCCCGGGAGGGCGTTTATGGCGAGGCTTCGTTCCGTAGCACGGACCCTCAACAGAAGGCTCGGTTCTTTACAGAGCATGAAGGTAAGTGGCGTGTTAAAGACGAGGTCCGCAGCCTGGTTTCAATCAGTCATTTAAATCTCTTTGATTCGTCACGGATTGCCCTTTTGGGGAAGATGGATCTCATCTTCTGCCGGAACGTTATTATCTACTTCGATCAGGCCGGTAAGAAGAGTGTCATTGAAAACTTTTTTCAACGCCTGGTCCCTGATGGCTTCCTACTCTTGGGGCATTCAGAATCTCTGATCAACCTCAGCACCTTATTTCAGCTGCGACATTTTCAGCATGACATGGTTTATCAGAAGCCTCTGACCCCTATTCAAAGTGGCAGGGGATTGTTATGACCTCCGCTAAAGTCAGAGTGCTGGTTATCGACGACTCGGCATTTAATCGTCGCAGCATTGTGAAAATGCTCGAATCGCTACCCAATGTTGAAGTCATCGGCTACGCCTGCGATGGCGAGGATGGCCTGCGCAAGGTGATTGATCTGCAACCGGATTTGATTACCCTTGATCTTGAAATGCCTCGCATGGATGGCTTTACACTGCTGCGTATTGTTATGCAGAAACAGCCCACGCCGATCATCGTTGTCTCCTCGCGCTCTGATGATGGTGATGTTTTTAAAGCCCTTGAACTTGGTGCTGTTGAATTTGTTCCCAAGCCTTCCTCGAAGGTGTCGCCAATCCTGATGGATATCCGTGAGGAACTCCTGGAAAAAGTTCGTGAAGTGACCTCTGCCAATCTCAGCAATGTCATGGCTCACGGTAATGCCGTCAGTCAACTGAAGCGCGTACCCACGACCACACGCCAACCACGACAAGACCTTGTCTCTGATGACGTCGCACAGTCCTACCGAATGGTTGTTATCGGTTCGTCGACCGGTGGACCACCGGCCCTGCAGAATATCTTCTCTGCAATCACCGATGAAATCCCGGTGGCCTTTGCCATCGCTCAACATATGCCGTCAGGTTTTACACATGCTTTCGCTGAACGACTGAACCGCTTCTGTGCATTGTCTATAAAGGAAGCTGAGAATGGTGACATTGTCCGGCCAGGGCAGGTTTTGATTGCGCCCGGTGGAAAAAATCTTGAGTTTTTTCAAAAAGGATCCAATGTCATTGCCAAAGTTTCTGATCCCAAGGGTCATCAGCGATATCTGCCTTCGGTCGATGCCCTTTTTTCTAGCGCCGCATCTATTTACGAAAAACGCTT
>JAOUDB010000481.1 GCA_029859485.1 Desulfuromonadales bacterium
GTGATCGCCTCCCGGTGACGATTGCAGGCGTCCTCACCCGTGCCAGGCATCTCGCAGATGCTGTTGATCCCCTTGTGCAACTTGCCGAGAGAATTCTGCACTGCATCGATCATTCCTTGCAGAAGCAGGTCACGGTCACTGTCAGCATCGATTTCGCCGGTAATGTCCTCCAGGGAGAGTACAAACCCTGAGAGTTGATGACCTGATTCGCTATCATCGGTCACTGGTGCCATATTGACGCGAATGAAACGGTCCCCGCAGAGCTTGGTCATCAGGCCGAGCGCAGGCTTTACCTGGTCTAAGGCAAAAGCGTGGTTCATGACTTCCAGGGCATGTACCAGAGGATCTCGTTCCAGACTGCTGAAGATCGACCTACCAAGGCCGATGGCTCCTCCTTGCTGAGTGCTATCGGTTCCTTGAAGCATCTCCTGTGCTCGGCGGTTGTAAAGCAGAATCTTGCCGTCTCTGTTGCAGACCACGACCCCGTAAGGCAGCTCTGACATCAGGGCTGCAAGACGATTGCGTTCTCGTTTGAGTGCTCGATTGGAGTGGCTGATCTTGCTGTCAACCTCACTCTGCAGTTTTTGAAAGGCGTCGGCCGATTCGTTGATGATATTTGCCAGCATGATCATCTCTCGGGCGCCTTCAACGGAGATGCGGAAGTCGGGGTTGGCGGCAGTGATCAGGCGGGTCTGTTCGGCCATGCGTAGCACCGGTATGACGTAGTAGCGAAAGAGCAGGCTGACCATGGTGCAGATGAAGGCCACCAGGACTATTGAGCCGACAAAGGGGAAGGGGATCAGCTTTTCAAAAAGGCTTTCAGCAACGACCTGTTCTTCCGGAGCCAGGTTAAGGTAAGACGCCGCAACGCTGCCGAAGATCACGGTGAAGATCACGGTGACGATGCCGATTAAGAAGATCCAGTATTTGACTGCGGGGGATAAGTTCTCGCCGAAATGTTTCCGCAAATGGATCTCCTTCGAAAATGAAATATCAGTCGTTCGTTTAAATAGTATGCGATATAGGGGTGCGGGTTCAACTAGAGAAGTCTTTTTTGTCTCCTGCCTTTGTCATAAAAGACCTCTCTTGAACCTGACAATGTTTGCTATTTTCCACTCTGTATTGCTTGTTGAAGGAACCTCATAAGGGCCAAGGCCTCGTTGTCCGGGTCGTAACGACCTGGCTCTGGAGAGGATAATTGTTGACGCCTTTCTCTGTTGAGCAGTTGTCTGCTGTAAACAACGAATTCTTCCTGGCTGGTATAGAGCAGCCCGTTGGTTTCGTGTTCTACGATCGCGATATTACCGGGAATCTTGTGTGCCAGGATCGGAATACCAAGGGTCGCGGCCTCCAAAAGGCTGTTTGCGAGACCTTCGGTTTGAGAGTTGTTGACAACGACATCGGCCTCGCGCATGGCGCTTGCCATCGCTTGGATGGGAATAGCTCCAAGGTAGTGAGCCCAAGGTCGTGCCTCAAGGGCTGACAGGAAACGTTGGCTGTAATCCTCTTCAATGATGGGCCCGCAGAAGGCAAGCAGGACGTCTGAACTTTGTGTGATGACCTGATCAAACAGTTCAAGTAGCTCCAAAGGCCCTTTCACAGCGCGCAGTCCAGCCGGGCAAAGGAAAAGTATCGCATCTTTCTTGAGTTGGTGCCTGTCGCGCAGGTGGTACTCCTCCTTGCCCAATCTGATCCCTGGTGGCAGCTCTCTCAGATTTACGCTGAGCTCAGGATGGCTTGAAGAGAAGGCTTTTGCAAGTAATGGGTTCTGAAGCAGGACGAGTTCCGCGTGACGCAGAATCGTACTGATGACGTCTTGCTGCAGAGGGTTCTCAAGGCCGTGATTAATGTCTGTGCCGGTGAGTAAGACGACCGTTGGCAGCCTGCGGTCAGCTGTCGCTTCCAGCCACGGCTTTCCGGTACGGAAGGCGTGTAGCAGGAGGGTGACGTCGGGGGCAAAGGCCTGAATGCGTTCCAGAAAGTGCGGCTTCGGTTGCAGGCCGGTCTCCTCAACGACAACCTGCTGGCCATGAGCGCGCAGCCCTTGCCGAAAACGCGTGGCGGTCACCCAGTTGCCGCTGATACGATCCTGTTCTGGTACAACGATCAGGATGCGCATGATAAATCTCCAAAATGGCACAGGCTGATATTGCGGCGTGCAATGATCTGTTTCGCTTCCGGGGAGAGCAGAGCCAGAAGCTCAACTTCACGTTGAGGGCCATCAAAAGGATTGCCCGTGTCACAGTTGTAGCCAGGGTGAACCATGAGTTCCCAGAAGCCTTCAGGGACATTTTCAAGAAGATGACAGAGCCTGGTCTGGTCGAGTCGATTGAGTAAAGGCATGCCCATGAGGCCGTCCGGTGTCAGTAGACCCGCAGTCATTATGATCTCCTTGGCTTTGTGACCAAGCTGACGGTAGAGGGCCAATTCCTGACCCAGGGGGTCGATCGGATCTTTAAGACTGATGTCTACCGGTTGGGCTGAGCGCATGGCGGGGATCGCGTATTCGCGAGCGAGCTCCGTGACCATTGTTGTCAGGCAGGGAAACAGCTGGCAGTGCTGGTGACCATCGAGGTGGTCTGGCTGTACACCTGCTTCAAGGATGCGCTGAATCTGGGCCTTGAGCTCTTTGCGGATCGCGTCAGGGTCAAAACGGTTGTCAGTCAGTTGTCGCCGCAGTTCCTTTTTTCCTGGCAAGTTGCCGGAACTGTCTGTGAGCCCTTTGATTGGTCCGGTCAGAGCTCTCCCGTCTGCGAGATTAAGGTGGGCTCCAACCGGAAGTTTAGAGCGTTTTACCTGTT
>JAOUDB010000065.1 GCA_029859485.1 Desulfuromonadales bacterium
GGAAACGCCAGGCCTTGTCCGGGTACTGGTGTTTCATGGCCGCGTAGTAGGTGTCTCGGCTGCGTTGTGCCAGTTCCGGTTTCTCCGTGTCGTCAAAGCTGACGGAGATAACCTGGTAATCTTCGCCGCCCTTGAGCTTGAGCCCGGGCAGGACACGTGCCAAATCTCCTTGCAGGAAATGGCAGACGTTGGGGCATCGATAGTAGACCGGCGCGATTATGGTCGGTTTGTTCACCAGCTCAGCGAGGCTGACAGGGTTGTCCTGCTCGTCAGTAAAGACCAGATCGAGGGGGAGGATGGCGCCGAGTTTTTCATCAAGGCCGACTTTGCTCTCATCGGTTTCTGTCTGCACGGGATGAACATGGACGGCAGGCTCTGCAGCTGTTTCGCCCTGGCCGTCATGTTCCATTCCTGCATGCTGATCGTGATTCATCTCGCTGGGCTTGGTCGGAGCCTTCTTACCGGACGTGTCATTGGCTATCTCGTCTGACTTGTCGTGGTTCATCCCAGCGTGTTGATCATGTGCCATATCACTGGGTTTGGCATGAGTCGTTTCAGCATGTTTTTCATGGTCCATCCCAGCATCTTGATCGTGTGTCATCGCGGCCGGCTCGCTGTGCTGGTGCTGCTCTTCGGCTGCTGTTGCTGGGCTGCCCAGTGACAGTGAATAGAGAAAAACGCCGCACGCCAGTAGCATGAGAACCACAGGGGCGAACTGTTGCTTTACAAGCTTGTCTTTAGTCATGAGGTCTCATCTTGAAAAAGGAAAGTTGACAATCTCGGTAATGATATCAATTTTATGAAAGTTTGCAATCATTTCGGTGCCATTGAGTCGATTGCGCAGCGGTGGTTCTTCTGATAGCATGTTCGCGTTTAAAGGAGGTCTTTATGGAAGAACTGAAAGAGCGCATTATTGAGCTGGAAATTCGTTACGCTCACCAGAACCTCATGGTTGAAGAGTTGAATACGGAATTGACCTCAGCGCATGCCCGGATTGATCGTCTTGAACGAAAGGTCGGGGCCATGCACGAAATGCTCGGCACTATGGGGCCTGAGCTCACAGAGTCTCCGGACGAATAAATGCTCAGAGATTTGAAACGCATAGCTCTTGAAGCCTGTGTTCTGATTGCTTTTGGCTCCCTGTTCGGTCTGACCCTGAATCATCGGTTGGTGATGGACGCCTTCAGTGGTCGCCTTGTCTCACCGCAGGGCACGATTGAAGAGGTCAACTCACCTGCCGCGTTACCGAGGCCTGTCTTGATCGATGAAGTCCAGCAGGTCATGGCTTCAGGAGGCTTGATCGTTGATGCTCGAAGTACCGAACTCTACGTATTAGAACATATTGAAGGTGCCGTCTCGCTGCCGATGGTCGAGATCGATGCTAAACTGTCTGAGTTCCTTGGAAGGGTCGCAAGAAATCGGGTTATCATCACCTACTGCAGTGGCTTCGGCTGTCCTGACTCTTTTGATTTGGGCATGACCTTGATAAATTCCGGCTATCTTGATATTCGGGTTTTTGAAGGTGGCTTCCCGGAATGGCGTGACGCCGGCCTTCCCATTTCGGGGGAAAGCCAATGAAACGCGCGCAAATCGTTCTCTACCACCTCTCTCGGCTTGCTCTGGCGTTGACCTTTGTGTATGCCGGGGCCGTGAAAATGCAGGACGTGGTCGCTTTTGCCGGACATGTCGCGGCCTACCAGCTTCTCCCTTACGCCATGAATTACCTGGTTGCAGCCACTCTGCCTTACGTGGAATTCCTGGCCGGGCTCCTGTTGCTGCTTAATTCCCGGGTGCGACCGGCTCTTGTGGCTTTGGGCGGCATGAACCTGGTCTTCATGCTTGCTCTCCTGTCAGTTCTGCTGCGTGGTCTGGATATCGACTGCGGTTGTTTTGACCCGGGTGGTGGGCAGGATGTTTCGGCTACTGCTGCGCTGTTGCGAGATGTCGGTTTGATGATTCTGGTTGTTCTGGTTTGGTGGCTGCGTAGCCAAAAACCAGTAATCAGTAATCAGATAATCAGATAATCAAGCTTGAAGATGACCCCGACACCCGACACCCGACAACTGACAACTGACAACTGACAACTAGAACCTATGCCTTGGAAAAAACAACTAGCCGATAGCCTCACTACACCTGAACAGTTGGCAGAACGCTTCGGCATCGACCCCGAACCCCTACGTGCTGTGGCCGCTCGTTATCCTCTGCGGATTACTCCCCACTCCCTAGACCTGATTGAAGAACCGGGCGATCCGATCTGGAGGCAATGCGTTCCTGATCTTTCTGAAATGGCGGTTGACGAGCTTCCCGAAGATTCTCTGAATGAAAGGTCTTTTTCTCCTGTGCCGGCGGTCGTGCATCGTTATCCGGATCGGGCTCTTTTGCTGGTTTCCGGTCAGTGTGCCGGCTATTGTCGTTTCTGTACCCGCAAAAATCGGGTGGGCACCTCTGCGCTGGCTTTTTCACAGGGGCAGGTTGCCGAGGGCATCGCCTATATCGCCGCAACGCCAGGGATTCGTGATGTTATTCTGACCGGCGGTGATCCGCTTCTTCTGGATGACGACCGTCTCGAAGATATCCTGGCCCGTTTACATGTGATCCCTCACCTGGAGATCATCCGTGTTGGCAGCCGGGTGCCGGTCACCTTGCCGGCGCGCATCAACCCGGAGCTCTGTGGCCTACTGGCCCGTTTTCAGCCCCTCTATCTCAACACGCATTTCAATCATCCGCTCGAAATTGTCTCTGCCAATATCGAGGCGTGCACACGCCTGGCTGATGCCGGGATTCCACTGGGCAATCAGACGGTTCTGCTCGGTGGTGTCAATGACGATCCTGCCGTGATGATCGATCTCTGTCGAAAGCTATTGAAGATGCGGGTGCGGCCCTACTACCTGCATCACCTTGACCAGGCCCGGGGCACAGCACATTTCAGGGTGCCTGTAGAGCGTGGCATCGAGATCATCGCGGCGATGCGCGGCCAGCTCTCCGGATTGGGGATCCCGCAATATGTTGTTGACCCGCCTGGCGGCCAGGGCAAGGTACCGTTGTTGCCTGAAAATCTTCTGCAAGTCGGGGAAGTGCTTAAGGTGAGAACTGCTGACGGTGTTGTCGAACTACCCAATCGCCGCCGTCAGCTTCTTTAAGAGGTCACAGACGGCTGTTGACGCGATTCCTGGTGCGCCGCTTGAGCTGGCTATTGTGATTCTTGAGATTCGTCGAAATCTGGTCAGCTTCTTCTTCTGTGAGCAAACCCTTCTCAATAAAATAGTGACCGAGTCTCGTTTGTAATGAACGCTGATATTTCAACAGTGCGTCAACCTGGTGTGGTTTGAGATAGCCGAGTTTGATTGCTTTTTTGCCGAAGCGGGCGGCATGGCCACGGTGCTGCAGAATTTGGCTTACCTTGGCATCTGAGAGCCAACCCCACTTCTCAGCGAGGGCGCCGAGCGTTGGTCTTTGTCGCCGTTGCCAGACCAGGGCTTCGATCAGTTGCTGATAGGAAACTTTTCCCTGGTAGTAGCTGTACATGCCGAACTCCAGAGGGATCGATGGTATCTTCGACGGTCTGGCGTGAGGTTTCTGCGGCTCGCGCTTATGGGTCGTCGTGTTGCCCCAATGGGCTCCTGTGTGCGCAGGTCTTTTCGCAGAGACGGTTCTGCGGCTGATCTGTCGATTCTCAAGAAACTCGATAATCAGGTCGTAAGCTTGACGGATTTCCCGGAAGCGTTCGGTCTGCCGGTTGCGGATATTCTTTGAGGAACTTGCGTGAGCGTCGGGATGATGAGCTTTGGCCTGACTGCGGAAAGCAGTTTTTGCGCCGCTTGGCTGCAGGTAGTTGAGAAAATCACGAGACAGGTTGACTTCTTTTCCGAAGAGGGTTCGGCAGGCATTAAAAACAGCTTTTTCAGAATGAAAATGCATAGTCAGTCTAGGTCTCTGTCAAGTGGATGTTTCTGCCTTTTTTATAGCCTGTGGGCAGGGGGGAAAACAAGAGACTTTTCCTCTGAACTAATAATTTTAACGTTCAAACGCATTGCTTGAAATTTTATCGCTCGATTTTATGATTGCATTGATCACAAATCATCAGGACCAAAAGCAACGACATCGTCAATCTTTTCTGCCTCTGTTATCAGCATGATCAGGCGATCAAGGCCGAGGGCAATTCCGGCCGCTTTAGGCATGTTTTCCAACTCGGCGAGGAATTTTTCAGGGAGAGGATAGGGTGTCTTTCCCGCGGTGCGCCGCAACTCTTCGTCCTTTTCAAAACGGCGGCGTTGTTCCTCCGCATCGGTCAACTCGGAAAAAGCGTTAGCCAGCTCGAGGCCGTCGATGTAAAGCTCAAAACGTTCGGCGACCTTTGGCTCTCCGGGTTTGCTGCGGGCCAGGGCCGCAAGGCTGCTTGGATACTCGGTCAGAAATGTCGGCTTCTCTTTGCCCAGATGCGGTTCAACCTCACCGGTCAGGATCTCTTCGAAACAATCTGAGGCCAGGGCCTGGTTCAGGTCCATTGACGCATATTGGGTAAAAGCCTCTGTAACTGTCAGCTTATGCCATGGCATGGTCAGGTCGATCGTTCGTCCTCCCCGGTTAAGCTTGCCTTCCGGGAGCAGAACAAAAAGCAGTTCCATACATTCGTTCATCAGCGCGTTGTAGTCGATTCCGCCCCGATACCATTCGAGCAGGGTGAACTCTGGCAGGTGAAACTGACCGCGTTCACCCTCTCGCCAGACCCGGCAGATCTGGAACAACTGCTCGTAACCAGCAGCCAGCATGCGTTTCATCGCCAGTTCAGGAGAGGTGTGTAAGGCGCAGGTCCCGCTGGCGATCGCATCGATGTGAGGCTCGGGGGCGTTCGCCGGGATCCGGTGGGGGGTCTCCACCTCGAGGTAGCCGCGATCGATAAAAAAGCTGCGGATGCTTTGAATGATCTGCGCCCTTTCGGTGAGTCTTTGCCGCTTCCGTGACAAAGCCCAGTTTGGTTCGCTCATGATCCTTCCTCGTCAGACACTGCCCCGAAAATTCTGCTGTACCATTGCAGAACATCGTCTACCAGCAAGTAAAGACTGGGCACCAGCAACAGGGTGATGACCGTAGCAAAGAGGATGCCGAAGCCCAGGGAGAGAGCCATCGGGATCAGGAACCTGGCCTGGCGGGAGGTTTCGAAGATCATTGGCGCCAAACCACCGAAGGTGGTCAGGGTGGTCAGGATGATCGGTCGGAAACGCCGGGCGCCGGCGTCGCAGACTGCGGTAAAAGCAGAGGCTCCTTCGAGGCGCTGTCGGTTGGCGTAGTCGATTAGCACCAGGGAATCGTTGACCACCACGCCGGAGAGGGCGACGATGCCCATCATGCTCATCAGGCTGAGGCTGTAGCCCATTATCAGATGGCCGAGAACGGCACCGACCACACCGAAGGGAATCGCCAGCATGACGACCATCGGCTGGCTGTAGCTGCGGAAAGGGATTGCCAAAAGAAAGTAGATAGCGATCATCGCCATGATAAAGCCGTTGGCCAAGCCACCGGTGCTCTCTTTCATACGGGCCTGGCGACCCTGATAGCCGTAGGTCAAACCGGGGAAGTCCTGGGCCAGTTCGGGCAGTATCTGGCTGTTCAATGTGGCCAGAATCTGACCCGTCTCACTGATCGGTTCGACGCCGGCGGAGACACTGACCGTGCGCCGGGCTTCGCGGCGGTTAATGGTCGTATAGGCACGGCCACGGGTCACTTCGGCGACCTCAAAAAGGGGTACGAAGGTGCCCGCTGGCGTTTTCAACATCAGGTTTTCGATATTGAATTCACTGCTTCTTTCGCTCTCTGGCAGACGGACGCGTACCGTGACCTCGTTGCGGCCGCGCTGCTGGCGCAGGGCCGTGGTGCCCGAGAAAGCATTGCGTACCTGGCGGGCGATGTCACGCGAGGTCAGCCCCAGGCTTTCTCCCCTCGGTGTGATGCGGAAGTCGAGTTGCTCTTTTCCCGGAGTGAACCCGTCATCGACATCCTTGACGTTAGAGAACTCAGCCAAACGCTCCGCTAGGTTAGCACTGGCCCGGTCAAGCACATCGGTGTCACGATGCGAAAGTTCAACGGTGAGAGCTGCTCCTCCTCCGGGACCGCCACGATCAGATTCATAGCGTAACGACTCCAGACCGATAATCGGACCGATCTCTTCGCGCCAGAGGTTAGTCACGGTTCCTGTGTTTAGCGGGCGCACGTTAGGAGGGGTCAGATAGGCTGTTACGCCGACTTCTGACTCATTGACCTCTGCATAGACACCCTGCAGGAGCTTGTCGCCACCATTTTCCGCCGCCACTCTTTCAATGCCGACAACCAGTCGCTTCTGAACCATTTCAGCGGCAGAGAGGGTACTCCCTGCCGGAAGAACAGCGGTGACCACAGCGCGATCCGATTCTACCCGTGGCATCAGAATCATGCCGATACGACCACTCATGACATAGCTGAGAATGATCATCAATACGGCCATGCCGATGGCAACCGTCAGGCCGCGCCAGCGGATGCTCAACTTCAGCAGCGGGCGATAACGACTATCGATGAAGTTCGAGACCTTTGCGCTGAAGTTCTGCTGCCACTCATGCAGGCGCGCGGTCAACTTGCTGGCCGGGGTGCTACGGGTATGGGCGAGGTGAGCCGGCAGAATAAAGAGAGCTTCGACCAATGAGATGGCAAAAACGGTGATGACCACCACGGGAATCGCCTTCCAGATTTTGCCCATGACTCCAGGCACAAAATAGAGCGGCATGAAGGCCACGATGTTGGTGAGAATGGCGAAGGTGATAGGTATCGCAACTGTACGGGCACCCAGAATCGCAGCCTTGATCATGCCATGGCCGCGTTGACGGTATTCATAGATGTTCTCGCCGGCCACGATTGCGTCGTCGACCACGATCCCCAGAGCGACGATAAAAGCGAACATGGAGACGATATTGATCGAAACACCCAACGCGGGTAAAAACAGCAGGCCGCCGAGGAATGAGATAGGGATTCCCATAGTCACCCAGAAGGCGAGTTTGAACTCGAGAAACAGCCCGAGCAGTAGCAGGACCAGACAGAGGCCGATACCGGCATTTTTCAACAACAGGTTAAGTCGTTGTTCGTAAATCTCCGAGCGGTCCCGGTTGATGGCCCAGTCGATACCCTCTGTAATGTCGGCTTCAATTTCGGTCATGGCGTTACGAACCGCCCGCGAAACACCGACCGGGGTCTGAGCTCCAACCCGGTAGACATCGAGTCCTATGCTGCGCTGACCGTTATAAGTTGCGAACCGGTTGCTGTCTTCAAAGGCCTCACGGACTGTCGCGATATCTTCAAGCCGAACGACCGTACCGTCAGAGGCACTGATGATCGGGATGCGGGCAAACTCGTTGGCCCAGTCCCGGCGATCTGTGACGCGGAGCAGAATGTCGCCTCCGTCGGTTTCGACCGCTCCGCCTGGAACATCCGTCGAGGCGGCGTCGATGGTGCGTGCTATGTCGTCGAGGGTGAGCTTGTAGGCGCGGAGTTTTTCTTGCGGGACATTAACATGGATCTCCAGGTCGCGTGCACCTGAGAGGTCGATTTGAGTAATTTCAGGGTCCTGGAGCAGTCGGTCGCGAACCTGCTCGGCCGTTTCACGCAGGGCGGCTTCGGTTGTGTTGCCGTACAGTTGGATGTTGAGCACTTCGCGGCGGCGGGCTACCAGCGAAACCTGCGGTTCCTCGGCATCATCAGGGAAGCTGCGAATGCGGTCGACCTCCTGCTTGATATCCTGGTAGACTTTTTGCTGATTTATGTCGGCCAGCAGCTCGATGCTCACCGATCCGCTGCCTTCGCTGGCTCGAGAGGTCAGCTCCTTGATGCCTTCCAGGCCGCGCACAGCTTCCTCGACGACGAGCACGATGCCCTGCTCAACCTCTTCGGGGCTGGCCCCCGGGTAGGCGACGCTGACCGTAACCCGATCGAGCTCGAACTCGGGAAAGACCTCTTTCTTGATCTGCCCAGAGACAAAGAACCCACCCATTATCAAGGCAATCATCAGCAGGTTGGGCGTGACCCGGTTATAGATCATCCAGGCAAGTGGGCCGCGCTGCCAGCGCTCTTTTCGTGTCGGCTTCATGGTTTGCTTTTCTCTTCAACAGCGGGGCTTGACGTCTCAGCCTCTTTTAGCCGTAAGGTCATGCCCTGCACCGGGGAGGGCAGGTTGGTTGTGATCAGCTTCTCGCCATGGTTTACACCGCCGGTGACCAGAACCTGGTCCTGGCCGCGAAAAGCGATCTCTACAGTGCGTATGTCGAGGCGCCCCTCTTCATCCATGATCCAGAGCTGCTCACCGTTATGGATAAGGTCACGTTCGATCGCCGCGGCCTTCGATAAGAGCTTCCCTTCGATTTCGACCCGGACGTAGCTGCCAAGCAGGAGCTTTGGCTGCTCCGACGAGGTTGGCTGCAGGGAGAGGGGGTCAGCTATTTCCGCCAGCAGGGTCGCCATGCGACCATTCTCTTCAACCATGGCCGTCAGGCCGACTAACCGGCCGCTACGGGAGCGGTTTGGACCCCAGGCGACTGAGTCGTAGATACGTACCGGAGAGCCGGAGTCACTGTCCTCTTGACTGATGCTGATCCACTGCAGCTGGCTGGCCGGAATCGGCGCTTCAACCCAATAACTGTCGCTGCCAACCAGCGTTGCCAGTGTTGTGGACGGTGAAACGCGTGTGCCGAGGTTGACTTCACGAGACATGACCACGGCGTTAAACGGTGATCTGACAGAGGTCCTTTTCAAATCCAGCTGTGCCTGCTCGAGTCTTGCCCTGGTTCCTTCGAGAAGCGCCCGATTGTTCTCAAGTTGTGGTTCTCTGAGCATCAGCGTCTTTTCCACTTCGCTGACGCTTTCGCCAAGCAGTTCGAATTCTTTCTGTGCGACCCGCTGTCGGCCCAACTCCACCTGCATGTCCGACTCAACCCGGGCCACCTCGCTGGCGAGCTGCCTGACCACAAGTTGGTAATCACTGGGGTCGATGACGAGCAACTCTTCGCCTTTGTTAAAGCGCCCACCGGGGATCAGGTTGTCACCTACCTTGATGATTTCACCACTGACCCGGGGTTTGAGGGCGACTTCATGCTGTGGTTTGACTGTTCCCATGATGTTGACGGTTGTTGTGTGAGGACCCAACTCAATGGGGCGCACATCGACCAGAACGGCATTGCGCGTTTTTGCTCGGGGCTTGGCTTTTGGCCCTGATTGCATCATCCAGACCGCGACGGACGCACTGATGATGATGACGATGACCGGCAACAAAAGACGCAATAGGTTGGTCTTGGTCTCTTTGCCGGAAGTCGATGGCTGGTGTTGGTCTGGACTCATGCTATTCACCTCTTAAGGGCGTTTGTTCAGGTTTTCGCGTCATCTCCCATCCGCCGGCTAATGCCCGACAGAGGTTGACGCGGTTTTCAAAAAGTTCACGCTTGGCTGTAAGCCTGGTGCGTTGCAGGCGCTGCTCCGAGATCAGGGAGGTAAGGACGCGCTGATAATCCTCTGCCCCGTTGAGGTAACGATCGCGTATGCGTTCAGTGGCCTGGCCTGCCAGTTCCAACTGACGAT
>JAOUDB010000066.1 GCA_029859485.1 Desulfuromonadales bacterium
GAGGATCGACAGAAGCGTTTCGACTTGGGACTTTAGTTATGTCTTCGGGTGGGTTCAAGCATGTGTCGGTGATGGCCGAAGAGGTGATGCAATACCTTCAGCCACATAGCGGCGGTGTTTACCTGGATGGCACCCTTGGTGGTGCAGGTCATGCCCGTTTGATTCTCGAGGCGAGTTCTCCCGATGGTGTGTTGATCGGCATGGACCGAGATACGGAAGCTCTTGCTGCAGCGCAGAGAGAATTGGCTTCTTTTGGTGAACGAGTTGTTTTACGACAGGGGAATTTCTCAGACATGTGTACGCAACTCGACCAGTTGGAGATTGCTGCTGTTGATGGAATCCTGCTGGATTTGGGTGTTTCTTCCCATCAGATCGACAGCCCGGAGCGCGGGTTCTCTTTTCGCGAGGACGGGCCGCTTGATATGCGTATGAACCCGAAAGAGGGTGTCTCTGCCGCAACAGTGGTTGCAGAAACTGAGGCTGGTGAATTGAAAAGGATCTTTCGTGATTATGGTGAAGAACGTTGGGCTGGAAAGATCGCCCGGGCTATCGTCACTGATCGGGAGAAAACGCCCTTTGTAACAACCCTGCAGTTGGCGGACCTGATTAGTCGGGTCGTGCCGGCAGGCAGGGGGCCGCAGCGGATTCATCCGGCGACCCGGGTTTTTCAGGCGCTGCGTATTCATGTGAATGGCGAGCTTGATAGCTTGCGTACCGCTCTGGATACCGTATGGCTACGTTTGAAGACCGGTGGCCGCCTGGTCGTGATCAGTTTCCATTCTTTGGAAGATCGCATGGTCAAACAAGCCTTTCGCGCCCTGGCAACCGGGTGTGTCTGCCCGCCGCGTCTCGCTGTTTGCGCTTGTGGAGAACAACCCTCGGTTCGCGTACTGACCCGTAAAGCTGTGCGTGCCACAGAATCAGAAACAGAAAACAACCCGCGAGCGCGTAGTGCAGTTTTGCGGGCCATGGAAAAACTCCCAGCGAAAGGGGAAAAATATGCCTGATGCTATAGCAAGAGCCTTACCGAAGATTAATGGATTTACTCTGCGTCGACCGAACCTGCTTCCGGTGCTCGGCTTTATTTCCCTTTTACTGATGGTCTCGTTGTTCTTCGTCTGGTCCCGCGTTCAGGTGACCAGCCTGGAATATGAGATGTCGCAACTGGAGAGCAAGTTGCGCGGACTGCGTCAGGAAGCGAGCAACCTCTCCCTGGAAGCCGCCAGCCTTAGAGACCCCGAACGGATTGAGCGGGTGGCAAGAAAAGAACTGAACTTGCGCCTGCCTTCGTCCGAGCAGGTGATAACGGTGGATTGATGAAAGAACTGGAGAAAGGCGTGCGTATTCGTATCCGGCTGATCGGGGTGATCTTCACCATCGGTTTTGCCCTGGTGACGATGCGCGCCTTTGATCTCCAAGTCCTTCAGGAAGAGCAGTGGCACGAGCGTGCCGACCGCCAGCATCAGAAAACGATTCCCCTGACGCCACAACGCGGGACGATCTTTGACAGTCAAGGTGAAGAGCTGGCCGTCAGCGTTGACGTCGATTCTATCTATGTCGAACCGCGCAAGCTGGAAGACCGTGCCGGCGCAACGAAACAGCTCGCAAAAGCTCTTGGTCTCCCCAAGTCAACGGTAAAGGCCAAACTGAAAGGTAACAGCAATTTTGTCTGGTTGAAGCGTCAGGTGACGCCCAGCCAGAGCGAAAAAATCAAGTCGTTAAGCCTCAAGGGCGTGGGCATGATCAAGGAACCGCGTCGTTTCTATCCCAACTCGAATATCGCGGCTCATCTTCTCGGTTTTACCGGGCTCGACCCGAAGGGGCTGGAGGGGCTGGAGCTGAAGTATGACAAGCAAATCCTTGGCCGGGGCGGCTACCTGGTCATGGAGCGCGACGCCTTGGGGCGCGGCCTCGGTTCAGGTTTGCCACAGGTTCAAGGCGCCACGCGAGGCAACGATCTCTACCTGACGGTTGATAAGAACCTGCAGTATATCGCCGAACGGGAGTTGGCCGACGGCCTGCGTAAGACCAGTGCCAAGGCTGGAACTGTTGTGATGATGGAGCCGGCAACAGGCAAAATCCTGGCGATGGCCAGTTACCCGGAGTATAACCCCAACTCGTTCTTCCGTCACAAGCCTTCCCAGTGGCGGAATCGTGCTGTCTGTGACAGCTATGAGCCAGGCTCGACCTTTAAAGTGTTTCTCATGGCGGCCGCTCTCAACGAGGCCGTTGTCAGCACAAGTCAGAAGATCGATTGTGAAAATGGCAAGTATCGTGTTGGTGGCAGAAATATTCACGACCATAAGAAGTACCAGAAACTGACGCCTGCCGAGATCATCAAGTACAGCTCGAATATCGGCTCGGCGAAAATTGGTAAAATGCTCGAGAGGAAGGCTTTCTACAGTTATCTCAGGGACTTTGGTTTCGGTCAGCAGACGGGAATCGATTTGCCGGGCGAGGCTGTTGGTCTGTTGCGGGCGCCGAACAGGTGGTTCGAAGCTGATCTGGCAAATATTTCCTTTGGTCAGGGCGTCAGCGTTACACCGATCCAGTTGGCTACCGCCGTATCCACGATTGCTAACGGCGGCTACCTGATGGAGCCTTATGTTGTGGAACGTGTTGTCGACAGCCAGGGGCAGATAAGCCAACAGAATCGGCCTCGCGTTGTGCGTAAGGTCATTGCCCATGATGTCGCACAGACTGTAACGCGGATGATGGAGATGACTACGGAAGACGGTGGCACCGCAACCCATGCCAGGGTCCCTGGTTTCCGGGTTGCAGGGAAGACCGGCACCGCACAAAAGGTTGACGCCGTGACCGGCACCTACTCAGTCGACAAAAGGGTGGCTTCATTTGTTGGCTTTCTGCCGGCAGAAGACCCAAAGCTGGTGATGTTGGTCTCCATTGACGAACCTCATAAGGTTGTTTATGGCGGCCTGACGGCAGCTCCCGTTTTCTCACGGATTGCAGCCCAGGCCATGCAATACCTCAAGGTGCAACCGAGTGAAGCGATCACGGCCGAAGATACCTTGCCGTCATTGGATCAGATCTTTGTTGAGGCAACTGCTCCAGAGCGGCCGTTGGAGCAGACCGTTGTCAACTCGGATTTCTCCGGCGGGCCTCAGATGCCGAATTTTGATGGTTTGAGCTATCGCCAGGTCCTCGAGGTAATGGAAGAGAAACGGCTGAACGTCAGCTTCCGGGGTCGTGGTCGAGTTGTTGAGCAATCGCCAGGCCCGGGCGTGGCGATACCCTATGGAGCCCCGGTGTGGGTGCGCTTGTCGCCACCCACCTAGATACGTGCTTGAGACGGACTTTATGAAACTCGCGCAGATCCTGAAAAACTGTTCTTACAAGCAGGTGCATGGAGACATGGACCTTGAGGTGACAGGTATGCACTACGATTCTCGACAGGTCGGTGCGGGAGAGGTCTTCTTTGCCCTGCGCGGGGTTGTGAGCGACGGACACGATTTTATCCCCAGCGCGATTGCCGGTGGTGCCGAGGTTGTCTTCTGTGAAGAACTTTTTGAAAGAACTGAGCAGGTCACGGTGGTGCTGGTTGATAATGCCCGCCAGGCCATGGCTTTGGCTGCCGCCGAGTTTTATGGCAATCCGACGGCAGATATGAAGGTCGTCGGTATCACCGGGACCAACGGTAAAACAACTATCACTTACCTGTTGGAAGAGATCCTTGCACAAGCGGATTTATCTCCTGCCGTGGTCGGCACCATCAATTACCGCTACGGAACAGATTTGCGAAATGCTCCGCACACCACACCGGAAGCTCTTGACCTGATGAAGCAGGTCCGGGACTTCCACAATAATGGTGCCCGCTCACTGGTCATGGAAGCCTCCTCGCACGCTTTGGAGCAATGTCGCGCTGATGGTGTGCACTTTGATGTTGGGGTCTTTACAAACCTGACACCGGAACATCTTGATTATCACATCGACATGGAGAGCTACTTCAAGAGCAAATACCATCTCTTCAAGGAGTTGCTCCCCCGCGACAATGGCCGGGCCGTTATCAATATAGAGGACAGCTATGGTCAACGGCTGGCAGCCATGCTTCCCGATGTTCTGACCTGTGGCCGAGCGAGCAACGCCGATATTTACCCGGAAAGTCTGGAGATTTCGCTACAGGGCATCCGCGCCCGAGTGTCAACACCTGCTGGCGTCGTTGATGTCGCCAGTCCTTTGCTCGGTGATTACAACGCTGAGAACCTGCTTTGTGCCATCGGTGCGGCTGTCGCTCTTGGCCTGTCGCCGCAGGTGATTGCCTCCGGCCTGTCGGCCGCGACGGGTGTCCCTGGACGGCTGGAACGGGTAGAGAATGATCGAGGTGCCGTGATCGTGGTTGATTATGCCCATACCGGTGATGCTCTACGGCGTGTCATAGAGGCGATGCAGGCGCTGGCCCCAAAAAGAATTCTGACGATCTTTGGTTGTGGAGGTGATCGTGATCGCACCAAGCGTCCGATCATGGCTGAGGTTGCTGCCCGTGGCTCTAATATCGCGATCGCGACTTCGGATAACCCTCGCAACGAAGATCCCGCGCAGATTCTCAACGATGTGCGGGAGGGCCTGATCAAGGTCCACGCGCGCGAGTGGAGTCCGGAGGAAGCGGCCAAGGGCGAGGGCAGGGGCTACGTTGTCATAGAAGACCGTCGTGCCGCCATTCAGTTCGCTGTTGATCTCCTGCAACCCGGAGACCTCCTCCTGGTCGCCGGTAAGGGCCACGAAGATTATCAGATCCTCAAAAGCGGGCGTATTCACTTTGATGATCGGGAAGAGCTTCGCAGGGCTCTGCAAGATGGAGGTCACCAATGATCCGCATGGACGTGCGTACCATCGCTGAAATCACCGGAGGCCATCTGATGCAGAATGGCGCGTCGGTAGAGCTGCAGGGTTTTTCAACGGACAGTCGCAGTTTGCAGCCGGGTGAGTTGTTTATACCGCTCCGTGGCGATAACTTCGATGGCCATGATTACATGAACCAGGCCATTCAGAATGGAGCCGCCGCTTGTCTGAGTGAAGAGATGATCGGGGGCCTGCTGGTCCCGGTGATCAAGGTCAATAACACGCTCAGGGCATTGGGTGACCTAGCTGCCGCCATGCGACGTCAATTTGCCGGTCCGGTTGTCGGCATTACCGGTACTTCGGGGAAGACGACTTGCAAAGAGATGCTTGCAGCTATTCTGGAAAGTACGGGCCCCGGGCTGAAGTCAGCCGGCAACTTCAATAACCTGATCGGTGTCCCTCTGACCCTGTTTGATTTGCAGCCAGAGCATCGTTGGGCCGTTGTCGAGATGGGCATGAGTGAGCGAGGTGAAATCTCCCGGCTAGCAGAAATCGCCCGGCCGAATATTGGCATGATTACCAATGTCGGCGCCGGCCACCTGGAAAACTTCGATGGCATCTCCGGCGTTGCAAGGGCCAAGGGTGAACTCTTTATTGGCCTGCCGAGCGACGGCGTTGCCCTGATTAACGCAGACGACCCGGAAGTGCTCCAGTTACCGGTTGCTAACGGTGTGAGAAGGGTCCTGTTCGGTACTGTTAGCGAGGCCGACGTAAAAGCCGAAAACATTGCCGGGCATAATGGCTCCGTGAGCTTTGACCTGGTTGTCGAAGGAGAGGTGAAGAAGGTTGTCTTGCCTCTGCCCGGTCGTCACAACGTTGCTAACGCTCTGGCTGCTGCTGCCGCTGCTTACGTCATTGGTGTTGGCTTGGAGCAGATTGTCAGTGGATTGCAAGCTTTCAAGCCTTGTCCGGGGCGTATGGAACTCTTTGTCCTCACTGAAGATATCGTCGTCCTTGATGACAGTTACAACGCCAACCCTCTGTCAGTCCACGCTGCCCTGGATGCTTTGCACGATCTTGGTTCGGCTGGTCGGCGTATAGCCGTTCTGGGAGATATGCTTGAGTTGGGGCCAACTGGTCCGGAGCTGCACCACCATATCGGAGCGCTCGCTGCGGAGCGAGTGGACTGGCTCTTTACCTACGGTGCTCTGGCTGGAGAAATTGCCAGGGGCGCGGTTGAGAGTGGTTTTCCGCAAGAGAGGGTGTTTAGCGCGACAAGTCATGATGAACTCGCCGCGAGTCTTATCGAAATATTGCACAGCGGCGATCGGGTTCTGGTCAAAGGGTCTCGGGGCATGCGCATGGAAAAGGTGATTGACGCATTGCGTATCGCTCGTCAAGCAACGGCTGTAAACGGCAACGGAAGAGGATAAGACGTGCTTTATCATCTGCTCTATCCACTACATACCGAGTTCTCGGTTTTCTATGTTTTCCGGTTTATCACTTTCCGGACGATCTATGCCGCGATCACGGCTTTGGTCATCAGCTTTCTCCTGGGCCCCTGGCTGATCGAGAAGCTCTCGGCGCTGCAGATGGGCCAAAGCATCAGAAAACTGGGCCCGGAATCGCACTTCAAGAAGGAAGGAACGCCGACTATGGGCGGCGCCCTGATTCTTTTTGCGATCGTTCTGCCGACCCTTCTCTGGGCTGATTTAACCAATCTTTACGTGTGGCTGACGCTGCTGGTTACGGTTGGTTATGGCATCATAGGTTTCGTCGATGACTTGTTGAAAGTACGCCTGAAGAATAGTGACGGGCTATCGCCGCGCAAGAAAATGTTCTGGCAGCTGTTGATCGCCTTTGGCGTTGGTTTGGTCCTAATGACCTACCCGGGCTTCCAGACGACCTTGGCATTTCCCTTCTTCAAAGGCTTCAATCCTGATCTTGGCTGGTTTTACGTGCCCTTTGCCATGTTGGTGATTATCGGTGCCAGTAATGCTGTCAACCTGACTGACGGCCTCGATGGCCTGGCCATCGGGCCGGTTATCATCGCAGCGGGGACCTACCTGCTCTTCGCTTATGTCGCAGGTCATGCAACTCTGTCTAATTATTTACAGATAACAGGTGTAACGGGGGCGGGCGAGCTTTCAGTACTCTGTGGGTCCATGATCGGCGCCGGGCTTGGCTTCCTCTGGTTCAATACCTACCCGGCGCAGGTCTTTATGGGGGATGTCGGAAGTTTATCTCTTGGCGGTGCCATAGGAACGATTGCCGTGATTACCAAGCAGGAGATCGTGCTTGTGATTGTAGGCGGGATCTTTGTTATGGAAGCGCTATCGGTTATCGTACAGGTCACGTCTTTCCGCCTCTACGGTAAGCGAATTTTCCGCATGGCTCCGATCCACCATCATTTCGAACTGAAGGGTTGGCCGGAGCCGAAGATTATCGTGCGATTCTGGATTATCAGCATTATTCTGGCCCTGATCGGACTCTCAACGCTGAAGTTGAGGTAGGTGTTGTCTGTAATGAAGAGAGATTATCGGGATAAGCAAATTACCATTATCGGCGCCGGTTCAACCGGGCGTAGCCTGGCGAAGTTTTTTTTGGCTCAAGGGGCCAGGGTCGTCTTGTCCGATAATCGTAGTGCCGAGCTTCTGGATAATCTGGATGAGCTGAAAAAGGCTGGCGTGCAGATGGATCTCGGTGGCCATACTCCGGAGTTTTTCACAACGGTTGATTTAATTGTGACAAGCCCCGGTGTGCCACTTGATATTCCGGTTCTCGAGCTCTGTCGGCAAAATGGCATCCCGGCCCTTGGCGAGGTAGAAATTGCCTGGCACCAGTTAACCGGAATCATGATTGGCATCACTGGAACCAATGGTAAGTCCACAGTGACGACGCTGATCGGTGAAATGCTCAAGGCGTGGGGCGAAAATGCTTTTGTTGGCGGCAACCTCGGGACTCCGCTGATCGATGCCGTGGGACATGATTACCAATGGCAGGTTGTGGAGCTATCCTCCTTCCAACTTGAAACCATTGAAGACTTTCGCCCAGGCTACGCCATTCTGCTAAATATTTCGGAAGATCACCTCGATCGTTACCCGGATATGGCGAGTTACGTGGCGGCAAAGGCGAGAATTTTTGAAAACCTGGGTGAAGACGATGTAGCGATTCTGAATGCTGATGATCCCCAGGTCATGCAGGCCGCGTCGGCAACGGTTGCGAACAAGGTCTGCTTCAGCAGCCAGGCTGTCCTAGAGTCGGGCATGAGTCTGAGTGACGACAAGATCATCTGGCGCTGGCAAGGCTCTGAGGTCATCTTTGCCGCCAATGAATTGAAACTTCGAGGCCAGCACAATCGGGAAAACGTTATGGCTGCGATGATTCCTCTACTGATCGAAGGATGCCCGGCTGAGATCGTCTGGAGCGCTGCCCGGAACTTTGCCGGTCTTGCGCATCGGATGGAGTTTCTCGGCCAACTCGATGGTGCAAGCTGGTATGACGATTCCAAAGGCACCAACATCGGCAGCGTTGTGAAAAGCCTGGCCGGCCTGGAAAAGCCGGTAGTCCTGATTGCCGGCGGTAAAGATAAACAGGGCGACTTGTCTGCATTGGAGCCTCTAATTCGTGACAAGGTTGATCACCTGGTTCTGATTGGCGCTGCAGCAGAGCGTATGGCACAAGCTTTTGGTGGCCTGACGAAAATTCATCGTGCCTCCGATATGCATGAAGCTGTTGTCATCTCAGCACAAGTGAGCCGTCCTGGTGGATCTGTCCTTCTCTCACCTGGCTGTTCCAGTTTCGATATGTTTAAAAACTTTGCAGAGCGTGGCCGGATCTTCGCCCGTGAGTTTCACGCCTTGAGTTGTGCAGGGGAAGCCAGCAATGGAAATTAGGCAAGGGACAGATCATTCGATTCTGGTGCTGGCGGTCTGTCTGACCTGCCTCGGAGTCGTGATGGTGTTTTCTTCCTCGTCAATCATGGCGTTACGTGAGTATAGCGACAGCCTACATTTTCTCAAACGACAGGGCGCCTATGCCATCATCGGTTTTGGCGTCATGGCTCTCCTGATGCGCGTAAATTTGGATCTTTTGCGCAAAGCAGCGTGGCCGGTCCTTGGCTTGTGCGCGCTTCTGCTGATTGCTGTCTTGATTCCTGGCGTCGGCAAAAAAGTTGGCGGTGCGGCTCGTTGGATTAAGGTTGCCGGGTTTACTTTCCAACCGGCGGAGTTTGTCAAACTAGGTCTGGTCCTTTTTATGGCGCATTCCCTGGCCCGCAAACAAAGCAAGGTCAAGAGTTTCCGCATCGGTTTTCTGCCTTACATGGTGGTCCTCGCGGTTTTGATCGGCCTGTTGCTGGCCCAACCCGATCTCGGCAGCGCACTGACCCTAGCAATTGTAGCGGTCGCTATGTTGTTGGTGGCGGGGACCCGTTTAAGTTACCTTGCCGGTATCGGCTTGATCGCAATGCCGTTCTTGTACTTCATGGTGATGAGCGTTGATTATCGTCGTCGTCGGATTATGGCGTTTCTTAACCCCTGGGAAGACCCGAGTGACGCCGGTTTCCAGATCATCCAGAGCTGGATCGCCTTCGGCAACGGCGGGGCCTTCGGTCAAGGTCTTGGCGAGAGCAAGCAGAAGCTCTTCTACCTACCTGAGGCCCATACCGACTTCATCTTCTCTGTTATTGGCGAAGAGCTCGGTTTTATCGGGATCATCGTGATTGCCTCAATGTTCCTGCTCCTGATCCTGAGAGGTCTCAAGACATCGCTTAATGCGCCAAATG
>JAOUDB010000067.1 GCA_029859485.1 Desulfuromonadales bacterium
CCGGCGTAGAGCAGATTGTCTTTACTAGCGCCTTTGGTGTTGATCAGAATGAAGATGCACCGCTGAGGAAGGTTGAACGTCAACTCGAAGCCTCAGGGATTGCCCACACGGTGTTACGCCCGAATTTTTTCATGGATAACTTTTCCAACGGCTTTATAGCTCCCATGATCCAGGGCGCTGATGGAATCTTTGTCGCCGCTGAAGACGCCAGGACAAGCTTCATTGCCATCTCGGATATCGCGGCGGTTGCCGTTGCTGCACTCACTGAACAGGGACACGAGGGCAAAGCCTACAACCTGACCGGTCCGGAAGGGCTTGATCATTCTGTGGTAGCGGCCGCTATTTCTGAGGTTTCCGGGCGCAACATCATCTATCAACCTATATCCGAAACCGACATGAGACAGGGAGCTCTGGAGAATGGCCTTCCGGAACCGAACGTCGACTACCTGACCGTCCTCTATCAGGTGACACGTACAGGCTACCTTGCTACGACATCACATGATGTCGAACGGGTGCTCGGCCGCCCTGCGTTGAGTTTCGATGAGTTTGTAAAACAGAACCATGCGGCCTGGCAGCTTCAAGAGGCAGCAAACAGCTAACAAACTAGAATCAGAAACTACATTCAACCATCCAACAAAAAGGAGATGCAAAATGTTTAAAAAAATAATAACTACAATTGCAGCCGTTGTTATTACCGCACAAATCGCAACTGCAGCGACCTACCAGATCGATCCAGTCCATTCTCAGGTTGAGTTTTCCGTTGACCATCTCGTTGTGTTCAAAGTCAATGGTGCTTTTAACGAATATCAGGGTGAGATTGAAGTTGACTCCGCCAGCAAGTCGCTGACCTCGGCAAAGGCTGAAATCAAGGTTGCCTCCATAGACACGCGTGAACCGAAACGTGATGGGCACTTGCTTAGCACTGATTTCTTTGATGCCGAGAACCATCCTCTCATGACATTTACAAGCAAGCGTGTTGAGGGAAGTGGAGACGATATTACCGTTGTTGGTGATCTATCCATCCGTGGCACCACCAAGGAGGTTGCTCTCAAGGGGAGCTTCCGTGGTGAGAACACCGATCCCTGGGGGAATGTCCGCGCCGGGTTCTCAGCAAGTACAACCATCAACCGCCATGAATATGGACTCAGCTGGAACAAGGCGTTGGAAACAGGTGGAGTTGTTGTTGGCGATGACGTCACCATTCGCCTCGAAGTTCAGGGCATTCGTAAATAGACAACGACAAGATCAAAAACATAACAACACACATAGGAGACTAAAATGAAGATCAAGACCTTTATTACCAACAGCACACCTATTCTTTTGGCCCTCATCCTTGCCAGTTCGGCAGTAGCGGGTGAAACTAAGTCCGAGCGGAATGAATTCAAGTTCAACGCACCATTAACCAAGTCCGACATTGCAGCAAAGAACTTTGATTACAGTCATGAGTACTGGCAGCAAGCAAAGACATTGATTGACGACTCAGCGGAGCAATACTTATTCGATGCTCCTGAGACCAGGGCAGATGTTGCAGCCAGGAACTTTGTTTATGACCAGCAATACTGGGAGCACGCTAAAGCCCTGATTGAAGATGCGCCCTATGAGCCAAACAATGATTCTGACAACCGGATGGCCGAAGGGATTACTGGTTCAAAAGCACTTTGTGAAAGCTGTTAAGTGCATCCCGGTTCGGCAGTTGTATGTTAGTACAAGCGGGTTTGTCATCCAGACTGCTGAACCGGTTATAATCAACACAAGGAATAATCTATGACATACCAAGCTACCACAAAAATGCCCGTACTCTTCGTTGGACACGGTAACCCGATTAACAGTATCAATGACAACCGGTTCACACGAAGCTGGGCAGAGCTTGGCAAGAGCCTTCCCAGGCCGCGTGCTATTTTGGCGATTTCTGCACACTGGTACATCCCCGAAGTGGGTGTGACTGTTATGAATCCACCGAGGACAATCCACGATTTCTATGGGTTCCCCAAGGAGCTATTCGAAATTCAATACCCGGCCCCAGGTTGTCCTGAGTTGGCTGAGCAGGTTGCCGACTTACTGAAACCTGATAGTGTCAGCCTGAACAGTGACTGGGGCCTTGACCACGGGACTTGGAGTGTTCTTCGTCATATTTTCCCTAGCGCTAATGTCCCCATCATTCAGTTGAGTCTGGACACGAGGAATACCCCAGAGGAGCATTATCTACGGGGGCAGTGCCTTGCCGATCTGCGTGAAGAGGGTGTTATGATTATCGGCAGCGGAAACATTGTTCATAATCTGCGTGGGTTCGATTGGAAGAACCCATCATCAGCTCCCCCGATGTGGGCTGTTGAGTTTGAAGGGTGGAATCGAGACCAACTGGTTTCAGGAACAGCGGCTGCGCTCACGGATTATCTCGCAATGGGGGAAATGGCTGCACTTTCGGCTCCCACCCCGGAGCACTACTTACCCCTTCTTTACCTAGCGGGGCTACAAGAAAGTTCCGACGATGTCAGGTTCCCAGTTGAAGGGTTTGACGGGGGAACGATGTCAATGCTTTCGGTTCATCTTACCAGTCAGCCCTTTAGTAAAAAAAGAACAAGCACTCGCTGAGAAATGTGGCTTTTCCTCTACAGCTAACAACGAGGAAAGCTCTCTTTTTTAATTCCTGTTAATAACGACTTCTGAGAAGAAAGCCGGCTTATTATTGATAGGGGTATTCAGTAAGCTCTTTAATACACAAAAATAAGGACAAGGTCTCCTTTTGACTTTCTGATGATGAAACAGGTAATTTTTAGTTGAAGCAAGGTAGAGAACTTACTGTAACGTCAAACTTGCCCCACAGTCTTTCCCCTCTTGGAATGTGGGGCATTTTTTATTACAGGGCAGGGTATGTAGAAATTGGACGTTTAAGCCTACTTTGACTGTCAAAAGTTTCAGGAACAACTTCTAGGTCACCCTCAGAATTGACCATTTGCATTATTTCCGGTAGATTGCCGATGCTTGGTGAATGAGAAACGAAGGGGCTTGAGTCTAATGTCATCGTATACCTACCATCCAACGGTTTGTTTCCAAAGCAAGCTAATCAAAATCCAAAAGCAAGACCCTCCAGGATTTTTACGAATCAACAAAGTTATTGAGCGTCTTCTTCATAACCCCGATGACGCTGATGGTCGAATGCGTGGCACTCATCATAGCCGCTTCAAGAAATATGTTGGACGTGGAGACTATAGGCTAATTTATGAGTGGTGTGCTATCTGTCGTAAAGCAAGTAAGAAGCTAGAAGACCGCTGTGAAAAGTGTGACGAGATAGACGATAATAGCGTTGTTTTCTTTGATGTTTTTCACAAGAATGAAGCCTGAAAAATGGCTTATTTTAGATAGAGGTATTCTGGAAGATCATTAATACACAAAACCATGGCCACCAGGGTTCGATCCTTGGTGGCCTTTTCTATAATGCAGGGGCAGTAAGGATTATGTGTTTCTGTAAGTTTGACCGCATCAAAACAATATGAGAGTATTCCTGAGAATTTTTAAGTGTGTCAGCGGCAGACTATTGAAAGGTTAAATCGGGTGTGTCAGCACCGAGGTGAAGAGGGCGAAATATACAGATATGGACTTCAGGGTTGCTATAAACGTATTGCTTATCTTTTGCGGTGGATCGGTCACTTCTTGGGCCTTGATAAGTTGGCTGAATAGAGAGGTTATGCCCAATAATTATGAAGGCAATTTTATTGTAATTGTCGGCCTCGTTGGATTGCTAATGTTCATAATAGGCTTCACAAGCCAGCTCACAATTAAAAACAAGGAAAACTGACTTGAAATGTGTCAGTGGTGGGGTATTTAGGACGATATTATGAGGATGACAATAATTTTTATATTGCTAATAACAGTCACAGGATGTGATTGGCTATCTGACGAGTTTGAAGTAATTACTCTGGATGACTTAAATAAGCTCAAATGCGAATGGCAAGAAACTAAATCATCGCAATGGTTTTATATTGGCTCTGAAGATGGATACCACAAGTTCGTTCATAGTGACCTTCCTGGGGACAAGCTCTACGAAATAAAAACTTCGGAATTAACAATTGATAACCCTATGTATGTTTCAGGTAATAAAGTTAATTGGGTAATAATGCCTTGGGGTCCAACATACGAAGAATGTAAACAATAATGTCCTATTCACCACGACTGCCAGGAAGCTTTCGGCATTATTGATAGAGGTATTCAGTAAGCAGTTTAATACACAAAACTATGGCCACCAGGTGACGATCCTTGGTGGCCGTTTTTATTTATCAGAGGCAGCAATAATTTTGCATTTCAGTCAATTTATAAGTGTTCTGTCAATGTAAGAGGATTTATAAAGCACAGTGATCTTCCTGACTTTTCCCTTTCTTATCCCTCATAAGAGAATTGACGGACATACTCATTTTTTAAAGTCACTCCGTTGCCGCATCGACCAGATAAAGGATCGAGCGATAGGGGATTTCGGCGTGCAGTGACAATCCAATCTCACAGGTTTTGCTGGTAGAATATCCTGCGCTGCAACCTTTGGTCTGTTGTTTAAGCCCCTCCAGCGCTGAGGCATTCAATTCTGGATAGCTGAAACCGCGATCGCCGGCAAAGCCGCAGCAATAAACATCTTGCGGGACAACGACCTCCGTTGCACAAGTTTGGGCCAGGGCCGTAAGTTTGTCATCAAGCCCCATTTTACGCGCACTGCAGGTCACATGCAGGGCCACTTTAGTGTCAAGCGGGGTGAATTTCAGTTTGTCGAGCAAAAAATCAAGAACAAATTCAATCGGTTCATAGAGCTTCAGCTTGGAATCCAGATTCTCTTTCATTCGCAGCAAGCAGGGACTGGTATCGCAGAGAACAGGAATCATTCCATCGCCAGAGGCTTTGATCAGCGAGCGGTTCAACTCATCACTCTTCTCGTTGGCTTGTTTAAAAAATCCTTTGCTCTCAAACGCCTGACCGCAGCAGAGGCTCTCCAGATTTTTGGGGTAGATGATCTGATAACCGGATTTTTTCAAGAGTGAAATCGTTTTTTGTGGCAAATCTTCAGATTCTGATTCAGCTCGGGCTGGACCGCTCATGCAGCGACTGGGGCAGGCTGGAAAATAAACCACCTGTAAAGGGTTTTCAGGGTCAAAGGTTTCTGATTTTATTTTTGCCACTCCGGAGGGCATTTCCCTATTCCAAAGTGGCAGTTTATTGACGGTCAGGGTGCGGGCGGTTAACGAAGCTTTTTCCATAAAGCCCGTGCCGGTCATTTGATGAACCTTATCAACCGTTTTTAGAGTTGTGTTAATTGTGCCCGCAACGCCCTTGAAGTTTCTTGCGACCCAATCAGCAACAAGGTTAGCCAGATCGCCATTAGCTTCTTCACGGAGAGCTTTGACCATCTTCCCGGTGTCAATTCCCACCGGGCATCTTGTGCCACACAAGCCATCGGAAGCGCAGGTTTCCTGACCTGGATATTGATAGGCCTTCAAAAGTTTTTTGAGCTCGGCGGGTGCTGCGTTTGCTGCCATCTGACGGCTGATTTCACGGCGACCAACGATACGCTGGCGGGGAGTAAAGGAGAGGTTGCGCGATGGGCAGACTGGCTCACAGAATCCGCATTCGATACATTTGTCAACCAGCTCATGGGTCGCTGGGAGTGACTTAAGATTTTTGATGTGTGCTTCAATATCGTCGTTGATAATGACGCCCGGATTCAAGAGTCCTTCCGGATCAAACAGGTTCTTGATCGCCTTCATCAGTGTGTAGGCCGCTGTGCCCCATTCTTTTTCTACAAATGGTGCCATGTTTCGCCCGGTGCCATGTTCTGCCTTAAGTGAACCGTCATATTTATCGACGACCATATTGACGACTTCATCCATAAAATCACTGTAGCGAACAACCTGCTCTTCATACGAAAAATCCTGTGTAAAGACAAAATGCAGATTACCTTCAAGGGCATGCCCAAAGATGATCGCTTCCTCATAACGATATTTTTTAAACAGATTCTGCAGGTCGAGCGCGGCAGCGGCCAGATGCTGATGGGGGAAGGCGACATCTTCGATAATGACTGTGGTTCCGGTCTCGCGCACTGCACCCACTGCGGGAAAGAGACCTTTGCGGATATTCCAGTAAATTTTGTATTCACTAGGGTTGTCAGTAAATTCAATCGGCCTGACAGTTTTGATTTTTTTCAGTGCTGCGCTAATTTGTTGAATCTGTCCCTCAAGTTTTTTAGCGCTGGTGGCTCGGGTTTCGACCAACAGCGCGGTGACGCTTTTTTTCAGGCTGGCTAGATAATCGGGCATACCCGCTTCATTTTCGACCGATGAGAGGGCGGCACGGTCCATTAACTCGGCTGCGGCGACTGGTAACCCATCCCGAAGAATAGGGACAGCGCTGCAGGCCGTAGGAACGTCGGGAAATAGAATCAGCGCGCTGGCCTTATGTTGATGTTCTACGACAGTTTTATAAACCACTTCAGAAATGAATCCAAGAGTCCCCTCTGATCCGACCATCAATTGCTGCATAATATCAAAAGGATCGCTGAAGTCGATCAGGGCATTCAAGCCGTAGCCAGTGGTGTTTTTTATTTTGAACTTGTAGCGAATACGTTCGTTTAATTCACTGTCAGCCAGAACGTTGTGACGCAGATCATTGAGGCCCTTGAGGAGATACGGGTGACTTCTTTTGAAATCTGCCCGGCTTTTGTCATCGCTGGTGTCGACAATGGTGCCATCGACCAGAATCAGCCGCAAACTGTCGAGAGTCTGATAACTGTTTTCGGCCACTCCGCAACACATACCGCTGGCATTGTTGGCGAGAATACCACCTATCTTTGCACTGTCGATTGAAGCCGGGTCCGGGCCGATCTTTTTACCGAATTCGGCAAGGAAGCGATTGGCCTGGCTGCCGATTATTCCAGGCTGTAACTGGATTTTTTTCGCATTGTCAAAAATTTTATAGTTCTGCCAGCCTTTTCCCAGACGCACAAGAATACTGTCAGTGATTGCCTGGCCAGAGAGGCTGGTTCCGGCAGCACGGAAGGTGACCGGTAGCCGACGTTGACTTGCCTCATGAAGAATAAGCTGAACCTCTTCTTCCGTTTCAACATTGATGACAATCTTTGGGGTCAGGTGGTAGAAGCTGGCATCGGTTCCGAATGATACGGTCAAAAGTGGATCAGTGATCAGTCTCTGCTTGGAGATCGTTTTCACGATTGTTTTATAAAAATCCTGATATTTGGTTGGGAGCATCATATATCCTTTAGGGCTGGAGCAGGATCGTTTGCTTTCGGAGATTCTAACAGAAATATGACCGAAGTGGTAATGCTAGTAAGTGAAATCAGCTACCCTAATGATAGCTGCAGTTGATTTCAATCAGTTTCCTGGGGATGGTTATTGAATAACTAGGGAGTTTCCTTTCGGCTGGATCCTTATAGCCGTTGATTCGGCCAACTTTTTACAGAGTCAAGTCGATACCCTCAAGCCCATTCAGAAGGTATTGTTTCGGAAAGGGTCAATTATAAAATGAAAAATTTCTTTTGACCACTGCATAGATAAAAACTGGATTTTTATTGATAGAGTCATTTAAGAAGACAAAATGATGGCCACCTGGTTTTGCCTGGGTGGCCATTTACTATTTATCAGGGTTAGTAATAGTTTCGTGTTTCTGTAAGTTTGACCGCATCAAAACAATATGAGAGGATTCCTGAGAATTTTTAAGTGTGTCAGCACCGAGGTGAATAGGACGAAATATACAGATATGGACTTCAGGGTTGCTATAAACGTATTGCTTATCTTTTGCGGTGGATCGGTCACTTCTTGGGCTTTGATAAGTTGGCTGAATAGAGAGGTTATGCCGAATCAGCATGATGGCAATTTCATTGTAATTGTCGGCCTAGTTGGATTGCTAATGTTCATAATAGGCTTCGCAAGCCAGATCACAATTAAAAGCGAGGAAAACTGACTTGAAATGTGTCAGCGGTGGGGTATTTAGGACGATATTATGAGGATGACAATAATTTTCATATTGCTACTAACAGTCACAGCATGTGATTGGCTATCTGACGAGTTTGAAGTGATTACTCTGGATGATTTAAATAGGCTCAAATGTGAATGGCAAGAGCCTAAAGCATCCCAATGGTTTTATATTGGCTCTGAAGATGGATACCACAAATTCGTTCACAGTGACCTCCCTGGGGACAAGCTTTACGAAATAAAAACTTCAGAATTTACAATTGATAAACCTATGTATGTTTCAGGTAATAAAGTTAATTGGGTAATAATGCCTTGGGGCCCGACATACGAAGAATGTAAACAATAATGTCCTATTCACAAAGACTTATGAGAGGAAAAACGATTTATTATTGATAGCGGTATTTAGGAAGCTGATTAATCCACAAATTGAAGGCCACCTGGAGATGATCCAAGTGGCCTTTTAATCATCATGGTTATATTTGAACCTTCTGTTGCAGCTTAATATCGGACAGCATAAACTGAATATACGCTGGCATTAAGCTTACGAAAATCTGTTTTTACGATCAAAAGGTTCCTAAATGTGTGATCCCTCTCTGCTGCTGTTTGATTTAGGTGGTGTTTTAATTGAGAACTCTACTTTTAAGAGGCTCAATCATTTGATGGTAGAGCCGAAAGATTTCGTAGCTCTCAAACACCTATGGTTGACATCTCCGTCTGTACGTCGTTTCGAGCTTGGAGATGGTTCACCTTACGAATTTGCAGTATCATTTATTGCTGAATGGGATATCTGTCTTTCCCCTGAAGCCTTTCTGGAAGAGTTCTACTCCTGGCCGTCTGATTTTTACCCTGAAGCAAGAAGCACACTTCATTCTTTACGCCAAAAGTACCGTGTTGGCTGCTTGAGTAACTCCAATGTCTTGCATTGGGAAAAATTTGGTGGTTTCAAAGATGATTTCGATATTGCCATTTCCTCTCATCAACTTGGAGCGATTAAACCTGACAATGAAGCTTTTCTAAAAGCATTAGAAACTTGTTCCGCAAAACCTTCTGAGGTTTATTTCTTCGATGACTCTACCGCGAACATTTACACTGCTAAGAGCCTTGGTATCAAGTCTTTTCACGTTGATGGATTTGATTCTCTTCTAAATGTTCTGCGTGAAGAAAAGATATTTCCTTAGTGACTTGAATCTCTTCCACTGGCGCCAATGAGTCAGAATACCTTTTTACTTTTATCTGGTTATCCACTTCGCTCCAGTAGAGACATAAAATGTCACGGAGCAGGTTTAATCTGACCCCATCATCAATGAGGAGGTCAGAAATGCTAGAAGATTTTCCAGTGAACGAAGTCGAGTTTGATCGCAGGTTCCAAACGGAGAAAGCCTGCCTTGATTATCTTTTTCAACTTCGTTGGCCAGATGGTTTCAGTTGCCCTCACTGTGGTCATTCCAAGTATTGGACAAGTGCCAGAGGGCTCTATCTCTGCCGCCAATGCGATCACCAGCAGTCAGTGACAGCGGGAACAATCTTTCATGGGACAAGAAAACCGCTAACGCTTTGGTTTAAAGCCCTCTGGTGGTTCTCGACTCGTAAGGCCA
>JAOUDB010000482.1 GCA_029859485.1 Desulfuromonadales bacterium
TTTCTTGAAAAAATGACAAAAAATGAAAAAATCAATTTGTTTCGGGCATCTATCAATCTTGTCCACAAACCATGTGGACAAGCCGTTGATAACCATGTGAATAAGCAAACCCTCAAACGGCATAATAACAACTTATACCTTCTGCCTATTTTTTGAGCAGTTTATTTTTCCTTTAAAATCAACAACTTACCAATTGTTTATATATAGAGAGAGATGTGGTTATTATAGAAATAACTCTCATTAAAAAAAATCTATTAAGTGAGGAAGCGTGTTTATAAAGCTATTGATATTCTTTGTTTTTATACCAGTTATGGAACTCTACATACTGATTGAAGCCGGACGGATTATAGGACTGGCACCCACGGTAGGTCTCATCATGATGACAGGTGTAGCCGGGGCCTGGTTGGCACGAAGTCAGGGTGTCGAAATCCTGAGGAGAATACAGGAAGAGACCTCGCGTGGACAGATGCCAGCGACAACCCTTATTGACGGAGCCTTAATACTGGTAGGCGGATTGCTCTTGCTGACGCCCGGTTTTTTCACCGATGCACTTGGCTTTAGCTTTCTGGTCCCTTCAACACGTAATCTCTGGAGAAGGGGATTGAGCGCTTGGCTGCAGAAACAGATCAAACAAGGCTCAGTTAGTATTCATCGTTTATAGCTCTTTAATAGTCAACTTAGAATCACAACAATAGAAAGCCACCGGACAATCCGTCTCGGTGGCTTTCTATTTTTAGTCCATACCATAAGAGCGATCAGCTTCAACCTCGCAACCTTCGTAAAGATTCGGTATCGATCACAGGCGGAACACATTTCTAAAGAATCAGCATTTCTTTTTTTGCATAAATCACGGCAAATATCGTTGCGGGATCATTACCATGACATGAAACGATATGAGGTAAAGTTGAATCATAATAGATCGAATCACCAGGGTTAAGGATGTCAGTATGGTCTGCAAGCCTAACCTCAACCTGCCCTTCCAAGACAAAAATTATTTCTTCTCCGACATGTTGATTGGGTTCCAGTTTGAAATTTTCTGCAGGGGTGAGTGTGACGAGGAAAGGCTCCATCTGTCTGTTTTGTTTCCGGTGACCGAGGGACTCATAACTGTAGCCACTCGACTTGCCAACAACTGAACTGAAACGAGACACAGCTTTCCTGTTGTCGCTTCTTACGATGCAAAAGGGAGAATCTGCACTGTCGCCGAAAAGTTCCCCAACTGTAACTCGCAAAACGTCTGCCAGACTCACAATATTCCCCAAAGGTGGAGAGACTTTATTCTCTTCGATCTCTAAGATAACATCCTCAGAGATTCCTGTCTTTTTGGAAACATCCTCAATTGACATCTCTTTCTTGATTCTCAGAGCCTTTATTTTTTTTCCGATAGTGATGTTTTGTTTCGACATCGGTCATCTCCTTATGATCAATGAAACAACAAATCGTAAGTTTATATGCATTATCGCCGATCAGTGGGAGAGAAGCATCGGCACCGTCATCTGCCCAAGCAGATAGCGGCCAATCTCGCCCATGTCAAGTTGACCGCGTTTGGTTGATATGTGCACACCGAGAACCATGAGATCAATATTATCATCAGCAACTAGATTTAGAAGAGTGTCCCCGACACTCAGGTCTCCGGGAGGAATCAGCTCAGTAGTTGCCGAGACTTTGTGCAGTTCAAGATAACGGGAAAGGCGCTCGCCTTCACCCGTACTGAAGGTCGTTTTCTCAACTGAAACCATATTGACATGCTTTGCAGCCTGTAACAGCGGCATGGCATCGTGCATCGCACGAGAAGCCTTTGGCCCTGCCTTCCAGGCAACCATAATCCGCTCGCCAATATGCGGGAAAGTTCCCGAGGCAGGGACGATCAAGACCGGGCGGCCGGAGCCAAGGATCAGGCGCTCCGGACTGGTAATGACCGAGTACTGCTTGTCCCTGTCGGCTTTCAGAGGCTGGCTGACTACAAGCATGTCAGTGAAACTTGTGTAGTAGCCAATCATTTCCGCGACTCCGACACGTTCAAAGCCTATGTCGACCTCCAACCAGTCAAAGGAGACACCTGCCCCCTCAACCTGTTGTTCAAACATCTCGCGGACTTCCGCTGATTGCTGAACGGGTTGATTCATTCGTGGTGACGAATAAACATAGAGGCCCGTCAGGTTCGCACCATGCTGTCTCGCCAAGCCAATCGACGCCTCAAGCCGGTTTTTGCATGATAGCGTCTGATCCAGATGAACCATAATATCTTTGAACATAGGCATCCTCTCTTCACTGCAATGGCTTATTGTAGAACGAGTGCCGCCTTTCAAGGCCTAAACGGCCAACCAACAGTATGGCACCATCAAGGATTTAAGTGTTCACCCCTGCTGCCGAAGTATTAACCCTTATGGTCTTTACTAGACTACTGCGGGCGTTTTTAATGTCATTCACAACGGTTCGTAAATGCCCGTGCTACTTTTGACCCTGAGGGGCGATCCAAAAGATGACAAGCAAACTGACCAACCTCAATCAACTTGTCAATGTCAACGCCAGTATGAACACCAAGACCATTCATCATATAAAGGACGTCCTCTGTAGCTACGTTACCGGAAGCTCCTGGAGCAAAGGGGCAGCCACCGAGGCCAGAAACCGAACAGTCAACTACGGCGACGCCCTCTTGCAATGCGACAAGAATGTTTGCCAGACCCTGACCATAGGTGTCGTGAAAATGGACTGCCAGCTGCTGTTTAGGCACCTTTGCAGAGACAACCTGCAACAGTTTTTTCACCTGCCCCGGT
>JAOUDB010000483.1 GCA_029859485.1 Desulfuromonadales bacterium
ACTTCTTCTCTCGGCCTGATCCTGGTTTCTCCTGACATGTGGGTCCGTTACGGTCTGTTGCCTCAAGATGCTCCAGTTGCTTTCAACAGCCCGGCAGCCATCTCCATCCCGGCCAGTGTTCTTACCCTGATCATCGTTTCCCTGATGACTCAGAAGAAGGGCGCCATGATCGAGGAAGGGGCTGAAGCCTGATCCTTGCAAGAAAAGCTTCAACCTGCTAAATAGAGAGAGGGGCTGCCCCGGCAGCCCCTCTCTTTTCTTTTTCAAATCTTTTACTTTCTCAACGGATATCTTCATGCGTCGTTTTCGCTACACTTTAATTGCCGTCTGCCTGGTCTTATTATTTCTGGGCGTAACTGACCTGAACCTCTGGTTTAACAATCAAGACCCGCAACCGGTCAATATTGAAACCCTGGAACAGATCGGCGCACCGGGTGAATGGCTGGACGTTAAAGCGGGCTATCAGGATCTTGACCGCGCGATCTCTACTTCCGGCTCTCTGGAGATGGAAGCGCTGCTGGTGCCGCTTGTTGCTCATCCCGACCAGGAGCAGATTCATGTCATGGTTGAAACTCGAAACCCGCACCAATTGAAGCTCTTTCAGGACTATCACTTCTTTACTGATACGCTTCCTGAGAAGAGAGAATTCCGCCGCGTACACGGCGCTGAATTTAAAGGCCAAAGGGACATTACCGGTATGCTGGTCGCGGGCCTGATTGCCCGGGGAAATCGACAGAAACTGATCGACCTGGCAAAAGAGACCGACCTGAACATTGCCGACGATGTGATTTTGTTAAGTGAGGGCAAGGAACCAGACAAGTGGCGCGGCTTGTTCTTTACGGTGATTGGTTTACTAGGACTGTTGAAGGTTTTGACCCACAAAAAAACAGTCACTCCTGTACCCGGGCAGGCGGATCACAACCCTGAGTAGAAACGCATGCTTCTGCTGGTCAGACTGCCCTTGCCGTAACTAGACATCATCGCGGGTTAAAGTGCCGTCAACCAACCTCCAAAGATTATGCTCGTTTTTGTTCTTCAGTGGTTCAGGAAGCATTGCCTGGGGAAAATTCTGATAACAGACCGGGCGCAAAAAACGCTTGATCGCAGCCGTACCGACTGAGGTGGAGCGACTGTCCGTTGTTGCCGGATAAGGTCCTCCGTGGTTCATTGAATCACATACTTCAACGCCGGTCGGGAAGCCACCCACAAGAACCCTGCCGACCCTGCGCTCGAGCACCCTAAAGAGCTCTGCGTAATCTTCCAACTCGAGATCCCGGCCGTGAACGGTCGCAGTCAATTGGCCCTGAAGATTTTGAGCGGCAGTCATCATCTCTTCTTTTGAATCACACCCGACGACCACAGCAGAGGGGCCAAACACCTCTTCACCGATCCTGGTGTTTTCAAAGAAAACCTTGGCATCGGTTTGCAGCAGGACAGGACTGACGAAACAACCTGTCTCCTGAGAAGTGTTTCCTCCGACCCTGACGACGCCATGAATGTCCTTCAATCGTTCGATACCCTGCTCAAATTTCTCCCTGATCCCCCTATGCAACATAAGACCTGGAGGCTTTTTCGCCAGCAGTTCTTCTGCTTTCTGGACAAAGTTCTCCAGAGCGGGCCCCTTAATAGCAAACAAGAGCCCCGGAGAGGTGCAGAATTGTCCGGCACCGAGGGTTACCGACTCCACAACACCCTTAGCCAAGCTGTCACCATGCTCCTGCAATGCCTGAGGCAACAGAAAAACGGGGTTAACACTGCCCATCTCAGCATAAACGGGAATCGGCTCCGGACGCGATGCAGCCAGATCGAAAAGGGCTCGACCGCCGGCAAGTGAGCCGGTAAAGGCAACAGCCTTGATATGAGAATGCAGGACCAGGACTGCTCCGAGATCTTGGCTACGGCCCTGAATCAGGCTGAAAGTCCCTTCCGGCATCGCACACTTCATGACAGCATTCCTGATAGCCCGCCCAGCTAATTCGGAGGTGCCCGGGTGAGCAGGATGGCCTTTAACCACAACCGGACACCCGGCGGCCAACGCTGCGGCCGTATCACCACCGGCGACGGAAAAGGCAAGCGGGAAGTTGCTGGCACCGAAGACCGCTACCGGCCCCAAAGCGATAAGAATCTGACGAATGTCTGGTTTGGGAACAGGTAATCGATCGGGGAAGGCGCGATCGATACGCGCCTCCACATAAGAGCCATCTTTGACCAATTGGGCAAAAAGTTTCAACTGATTGACAGTCCGGCCAAGTTCACCGACAAGGCGTGCCTCAGGGAGACCGGTTTCCTGCATGGCGCGATCGACCAGGGCTCCTTCAATGGTCAACAGCTCTGTCGCGATGGTCTCGAGAAATTCTCCGCGCTTTCTATTGTCTGTGGCCCTGCAAGTGTCAAAAGCTTTTTCAGCCAAAGCCACCGCTCGATCCACATCTTGAGAGGTCCCTTCATAAAAGAGTGGCTCCAGAGCCGCTCCCGTTTCGGGGTTAACCGCCTGGAATGTCAGATTTCCCGGGGACGCGTAGCTTGAGCCAATCAGCTGCTTTCCAGTCAGGCACATAGGATCTTTTCTCTCAATCCATCAGGTTATGCGTTCAGCAACCCTTCAAGCTCCGGCTCAAAGATCTCCCAGACCCGTTTCTCCAGCTTTTCAATAAATTCAGGGCTGGTGATGTTAGGCAACTTGATGTTCTGGTTCGGATTCTCAAACACCTCGGCCGGCAGGCGAAACTCGGCTTTGCTGTAACCCTGACTTAACTCAAGAGCCAGTCCACGCAAA
>JAOUDB010000484.1 GCA_029859485.1 Desulfuromonadales bacterium
GCTCTCCAATTCAATGCTACGCAGTATCATGAGGCCTCACCATCCATGGCTTGAAATCTCTTCAACAGAAGCTGCAAGGCATCTTCCAGAAGCTCAAGCTCTTGCTCATCAGCAAACTCAGACTGCTTGATCACCGTGCGAACGAGAACGCCTCGAACACTCTCTTCGCGAGCCAGCGCCTCTATATGCGCGCTACCCAGTAGACGTGTCATACCTCTCCCCCATGAAAGAACTCTGGATAGTAACAAACATTCTGGTGACAAGCAGCACCGAATCTTTCCTTATGTGCGGCCATCGCCTGACGGCGGTACTCTTCAGGGGCAACAGCCTCTGACGCCAGCAGCAGGAACTCCTTGGCCAAAGTGACATTTCTGACTTTCTGTGCAGCCGGAGCACCGCGACCAACCAGCTTCAAACCATGGACACCGGCCTTCTGCAAATGCGGAATAGCGCAAAGACCACAGCCGTGACGACGATTCGTCTCAGACCAGCTCTCCTGTTTCTTCATCGCCTGTTGCAAGTCTTCAGAAGCTCCGTGGCCAAGGGGTGCAATCTCGTAGGGTATTTCACACGGCCAGATCTTTTCCGGACTGGAATGATGAAAAGTACAGAGGCCTTCCGTATTCGGGCATTTACCGACCAGCAGGAAAGCATCAAAAAGAACATCCGGGACCTGTTGAATAACAGCTGCCATATCAGCCACGGTCAAATGCCTGGGCAGGACCACACGCTGCATTCCCTGCTCGGCCATAAACCTGACAGAACCAGCGTTGGTCAGGTGCGCCAGGGTGCTGGCATGATATTCAATGACAGGGTGGCGTTGTTTCAGAAGACGCAACACACCGACATCAGCCAGAATCAGGCTATCTATACCCAGCATTACCATGCGATCGATGTAATCAATCAGCATGGGGAATTGTGCATCTATATAAAAAGGCGCGTTCAGAGTTAAGGCAAAAGTTCCACCGTGAGCATGGGCGAGATCGACAATCGCCCTCAACTCCTCTTCGGTATCAATCTGCGCAGCGGAAAAGGTTCTCTGGTTAAGCGATGCAGCAAGACTGTAATCTTCCCATTCAGCAGGAAGATAACCGCCGTAAAGCTCGTCGGCCCCGGCTTCCAGAAGCATGGCAGTTTCCTGCAAATTGTCGACAGGCGATATAATGCGCATCTTAGCTGTTGTCCTGATACTTCCAAATATTATCACGGCGATAATCCCACCAGGCGGGATCAGCTTCAGCCGTCAAACTTTCCCCAACCAGAATCAAGGTCAAGGCCGGGCGTGGGTTGGGACTGTCCAGGTTAAAGTAATCCCTGCTGCCAACAGTTGCAACGATTGTATCCAGAGTGGCAACAACGACTTCTTCATCAGGCAGGCCAACCCGATGCGCCAGCGCTAACGGGGTATCTTTACCATAACCTTCCCGGAGTTGGGCAACCAGTTCGGGCAAAGGGACATTATTCATATAGATCAGCAACGAAACACCTGGAGCAGCGAAATCGCCCATGGTCGGGGCGTCAGGACCATCACCAAGGGTTCGTGGCGAAGCAAGAATCGCCCGACTACAGACACCAGGCAGATCGAGGGTCTTTTTCAGAAGTGCAGAGGCCGCGTTGGCAGAGCCCACACCGGGCACAACAACAGCCAGAGGACCCAAGACATCGACAAGAGCTTGAAATGGAGAATAAAAAGTTAAATCTCCGGGCACCAGAAAAGCGACAGGGCCACAGGACAGCTGGCTCTTGATCTGTTCAATCAGGTCGGAAAAATAGTATTCAAAGGGAACAAAGAGTTCTTTTCCTTCCAGAAACTCCGCAAAAGTTTGATCATACATGGGCGGCAGGTAAACCACCCTGCACTCTTTGAGAAGACGCTCTGCACGACGGGTCAGGAGCTCCGGATCACCGGGGCCGGCGCCTAAAAAATAAATCTGATGACTCATAAGCCCCTCTCCAAGCGCAGATGAATCAGGAACTCTTTATTGCCCTTTGGCCCCAAGAGCGGGCTGTCGCAGACTTCAACCACCCGGCAGCCGAGCTGTTCCGAGAAAAGTTTGATCTTCGCAACAACCTCAAGATGCTGGTCGGGATCACGGACCACTCCACCTTTGCCGACTTGCCCCTTTCCCACTTCGAACTGCGGTTTGATCAGGGCAATGATATCACTGCATGGCTTTAACAGGGCAATGGTTGACGGCAGGACTTTTTCCAGAGAGATGAATGAAGCATCAATAACAGCCAGATCCGGAAGATCATCGAGCTGGTCCACTGTAAGATGTCTTATATTGGTCCGTTCAAGGTTCTGAACTCTGTCGTCATCTCGTAACTTCCAGGCCAACTGGCCGTAACCGACATCGACAGCGATGACTTTTACTGCACCATTCTGCAAAAGACAGTCTGTAAAGCCACCGGTCGATGCGCCGACATCTATGGCAACCCGTCCATCAATCCCAATTTCAAAACAATTCAAAGCCTCGGCGAGCTTCAAACCACCGCGTGACACGTAAGGAATATCCTCGCCCCTGAGACGAATTTCCGAGGTCGTGAAAACCTGAGAGCCAACTTTATCGACGGTCTGGTCATCTACAATCACCCGGCCGGCAAGGATCAGGGCCCTGGCGCGCTCTCGCGACCCGGCCAGTTGACGTTGTACCAACAGTTTATCAATTCGTTCTTTGCCAGCCATGAATATTCGACAATTTCCCAGTATTGGATAAAGGATAAACGTTAAAAGTGATTGATCACATTGTCGCCAGGATACGACTTCGCTCAGT
>JAOUDB010000068.1 GCA_029859485.1 Desulfuromonadales bacterium
TATAAGGTTTTAATACCATACCGTACCTAGACGCTAGGCCCTAGCCTCCATCCTCCGCTCTTCCGGTTGACACAATCGTGCCAAAAGTGGCACAATCCGGTACCGGTCTCGACAGAAAGGGAGCTTTATGGATCCGATCATTACCGTCAAGGAAAACTGTCGCAAATGCTACGCCTGTGTACGCAACTGCCCGGTCAAAGCAGTCCGCGTCGACCAGAACTACGCCGAGGTCATCAGCGGTCGCTGCATAGGCTGCGGCAACTGCGTGAAAATCTGCTCGCAGAAAGCCAAAGTCATCGCTGACCATATCGGGGAATGCAGAAAGCTCCTCGAAGGCGAGAACAAACCGATCGCCATCATTGGCTGCTCACACCCGGCATTCTTCAACGACGTCAACACAGGCCAACTGGTCACAGGTCTGCGCCGACTCGGCTTTTCCGAAGTCCATGAGGGCGCCGCCGGCATCGATCTGCTACGTGACAGCTACCGCAATAAGGTCGAAAAGAACTCCGATTTCCCGCTGATAACAACCCACTGCCCGACAGTTGTTGACCTGATCGAACGGCACTACCCGCAACTCCTGAAAAACCTGATTGGCATCGTTTCGCCGATGGTGGCGATCGGACGCTTTATCAAAAGCCGCAGGTCTAAAGAGACTCCGATCGTCTACATCAGTTCCTGCATCGCAGGTAAATTCGAGATAACAGCCGAAGAGACTGGGGGCGCCATTGACTGCGTCATCTCCTACCAGGAACTCAGCCAAATGTTTCAGACTCGCAATCTCAACCTGAAACGTCTTGGTGAGATGGCTCTGGACGGAATCGAGCCCAGGCGTGGCCACCTCTTTGCCATTTCCGGAGGACCGTTCAAATCGTTCGGCATTTCAAGCGAAATCACCGACAAAGACTACGTAGAGACCGAAGGGGAAGAAAACACCATGGAGGTAATCAAGGACCTTGCCGCCGGCAGGATTTCCCCCAAGGTTGTCGATATCCGCTTCTGCAACGGTGGCTGCATCGGAGGACCCGGCAAGAACAACCGCCTGACGACCTTCTCCAAACGGAACCTGATTATCGATCAGCACCTTAACAAGAACCTGTACTACAAAACCAAGTCGATCTATCTGGCGGACATACCATTGCCTGATTTTTTCAGAACTTTCTCCAATAAACATGAACGACAAAAAGCCCCGAGCAGTGAACGCTTACGCCAGATCCTTCAGTCAACCGATAAGTATGACACCAAGGATGAACTGAATTGCGGCGCCTGCGGATATTCCACATGCCGCGAGCATGCTGTAGCCGTTTATCGTGACCTTGCAGAGGGGAATATGTGCCTCCCTCACTCGATTAAACGCCTTGAAGAGGATCACATCAAGCTCACCCAGAAGTACGAACTGGCTAAACACGCCCTAAATCAGGAGTTCGGCGACACAATGATTGTCGGCAACGACCAGCGGACTAGAGAAGTTATCAAACTGATTCACCAGGTCGGTCCGACACCGACGACAGTTTTGATTCGCGGTGAAAGCGGAACCGGGAAAGAACTCACCGCGCGCGCCATCCACGCCCAGAGCAAGCGCGCCGACAAGCCCCTGGTGACTGTTAACTGTACGACCCTGACAGACAGTCTTCTGGAGAGTGAACTTTTCGGCCACAAAAAAGGCGCATTTACAGGCGCACTTGCCGAGAAACGCGGCCTTTTTGAATCGGCGGATGGCGGCACCATTTTCTTGGATGAAGTCGGCGACATCACCCCTAAACTTCAGGCGGAACTCCTGCGTGTCCTCGATGTCGGCGAGATCAGGCCTGTTGGAAGCAATACCGCAACCAAGGTCGACGTACGCCTGATCGCGGCAACGAACCGTAACCTCGAGCAAGGGATCGCTGAAGGCTGGTTTCGTGAAGATCTTTTCTATAGACTGAATGTCTTCACGATTACCATGCCACCGTTACGTAACCGCCTCGACTCTCTCGACGAGCTGCTACAAACCTTTATCGCAAAGGCCAGCACGCGCGTCAATAAGACATTAATCGGCATCGAAGACCGGGCGATTTACGCCATGCATCAATACCACTGGCCAGGCAATATCCGGGAGCTGCAGAACATTATCGAGCGTGCAGCAGTTCTGACTCATGATGAGGTCATCAGGCTTGAGAACCTACCTGTGATTTTCGGTGAACTGGTCTTTCAGTCACCTGACGAGACCAGCCAGGACAGCCTGCGCAGCCAGCGGCAAAAGCATGTGAACCAGGTCGAAAGAAACCTTTTGACGCGATACTTGCGCGAAACGGATGGCAACACCTCGGCAGCAGCCCGCCTTGCCGGAATTCCGCGAAGAACCTTCTACAGGATGCTCAGCCGCAACGGGCTCAACGGGTCCGATTTCAAATCACCACAAAAATGAGAAGTCTCTAAGACAAAATTTGTCATATTTACAAATCTCATTGTGCCACTTCCGGCACAGCGAAATGGCACGGCATTGTGGCGTTTTCCCCGCAGACACATCATTGATGTGCCACATCCGACACAATAATTCAACATGGCCCAACCTTAAAACATTTCCTGGAAAACCGGCAAAGCCGCTGAGGAAGGTACTTTACAATATTCGTCAAGAATCTCATCTTGTTGGCATAATAGTTGCTCTTTATGAAACCAACTGTCTAGGGACATCAGTTTCCATACCTAAAAAGGATTCCTGTTCCCTTGTTTGCGCCGCCACGGGACCTCTCTCCCCCGGGCGGCGTTTTTTTTATACCAAGAGCGACCCAATTCCTATCTTACAAGAGACGAGACAGTCCCCCGCAGAGAGACAACCTGAAATCTTCTCGATTTTTTAGTCTCAATTTTTTAGTTCGCCAAAAGATCAATCGTCAGCTATCATACTGTTGTAACTATCATCTAATACAGACAACAAATGCCACGTACAGCTAAATCAAAAATTGGCGTCACCACTCTTGAGGATATCAGCGCGCTGATTCTACAGTCGCATGATCTCGACGAGACACTGCGGAACATAGTCAATCTCGTAGCGCGACGCATGCATACAGACGTCTGTTCGATCTACCTCCTTGACGAAGACAATGAAACCCTGCGCCTGCAGGCATCGAAAGGTCTTTCACGCAAAGCTGTCGGTAAAGTCACCCTGCGTATCGGCGAAGGCCTGACCGGCATGGCCGCGCAAAAGCGCCATGCAATCGCTATAGAAGAACCTCAAGATCATCCCAGTTACCTTTACTTCAAAGAGACTGGTGAAGAGAAATTTCACTCATTTCTTGGCATTCCGCTCTTCGATCGCAACAAACCTCTTGGGGTTATCGTTTTACAGACCAAGACCTCACGGCAGTTCAGCAAAGAAGAAATAAGCGCACTCTCGACTATCGCTTTCCAGATTACTTCTATTGTCGTCAACGCCCGCCTGCTCGACTCAATCCGTCTGCACCAGGAAGAAAGCCAGCGAGTCAGTGAAGCACTCGCCTCGGCGCAACAGACCATCACGGACGTTGAGCAAGCAACTGAAGACTCCCGCCAGAATACGCTTTCTGGTGTTATCGCCTACCCTGGAGTTGCAATCGGTCCGGCGGCAATCCTCGAGGAGCGTCTCGGCTTTGCAGACATCCTGCACGAGGAGCAGATCGACATTGCAAACGAGTTGAAAAAACTCGAAAGCGCCCTGGAAAAGACCTGCATCCAGACCATCTTCCTGGAAAAACGCGTCGCTGAGCGGCTCAGTGAAAACGATGCAGCAATTTTTCACACACACCTGATGATTCTCGAAGATCGCAGCTTTATCAGAAAGCTTCAAATTCAGATATCAAACGGGCACAGCGCCGCATATGCTCTTGAAAAAACCGTTGCCGACTACATCGAAGTCTTCCATAACATGCAAGACCCGTATCTCCGTGAACGCGCAACTGACATGGAAGATATCGGTCGACGCATTCTCGCCAACCTAGTCGGAGAAACCGCTGATAGAGTTTTGCACCTGAAGCACCCGAGTATTCTGGTTGCCCGGCAAATGCTCCCCTCCGACATGGCCGCTCTCGACAACGAGCAGATCCTCGCCATTGTCACCGAAGTCGGAGAGAAGAACGCTCACGCCATAATCATGGCGAAGTCAATGGGGATTCCAGCCATTGTTGCCGTGCGTGGTGCTCTCAAGAACATTGCCCCCGAAGACAGCCTGATCGTTGATGGCAATACCGGCCGGATCTACATCAACCCCCTTGAGACGGTCAAGGACGAGTATCATCGGCTTCAGGTTGACCAGACCCGCGAGCTCTGCCGCCTTGAACAGTATCGCGACGAACCGGCAATGACTGCTGACGGCCACCGCATTACCCTTCGTGCAAACATCGGATTGATCAGCGACATTAATGTTGCCAAGCGCTTCGGTGCCGAGGGGGTCGGTCTCTATCGTACAGAATTTCCCTATATGGCCCGCGGCGATTTTCCCAGCAGAGAGGATCAATACGAGCTCTACAGCCGCGTGGTCAAGGCCTTTGCCGGCGAGACGGTCACCATCCGGACTCTGGATATCGGGGGAGACAAAGGTCTCCCTTACTTCAGCCCACCCAAGGAGGACAACCCCTTCATGGGCTGGCGCTCGGTTCGTGTCTCCCTCGACAACCGGGACATTTTCCAAACTCAGATTGAAGCGATTCTCATGGCAGGGTGCCACGGCCAGGTCAAACTGCTCTTCCCGATGATTTCGAGTATGGATGAAACGATTGCATGCCTTGAAGTGGTCGAGGAAGCCCGCGGCAATCTGACGAAAGAAGGTATTGATTTTGCCGACAATGTTCCTGTCGGCGTCATGATCGAAGTTCCTGCAGCCGTGAGGCTTGTCCCTCGACTTGCCAACAAAGTTGACTTCTTTGCCCTCGGCACTAATGACCTTGTGCAATACCTGCTGGCGACCGATCGCAACAACCCTTTGGTCAGCAAGTACTATGACCCGCTCCATCCTGCCGTTTTACAAGTTCTTTACGAAGTCACCGACAAAGCCCTTTCTATGGGAAAAGGCGTCAGCCTCTGTGGTGAGATGGCAACCGATCCGCTTACCCTTCTGTTACTGATCGGTATGGGGCTGCGTGAATTCTCCATGCCCGCACCTTTCATTCCACGCATCAAAGCCTTTCTCAGAGGGGCTTCACTAACGACCGCTTGCAAGTGCTACACGGAAATTCATCGCATGGACAGCAGCACGGAGATTCGTGCGCACCTTGCTGAGATTCTTGAGGATATTGAGTTGGGTTATTAGACTGGGGACTGGGGACTGGGGACTGGGGACTGGGGGTTTGAAGTTTGGCTATCTGCCGGCCTGCCCTTATCCTGCCGTGGCAGAGTACACAAAGGACAGTCCCCCAACATCCAACAAAAAAAGGGCAACAGATATAAAACCTATTGCCCTGAAAATCATCTCTCTAAAAATTCTACTTCAAAGCCTGAATCTTTCCCAGACTTTCCTGAAGCACGCCAATCTTCTCCTCAGCATCCTTCAATTTACCGCGATCCTTCTCCAGGACATGGGCTGGAGCATTGGCAACGAACTTTTCATTGGCAAGCTTCCTGGTAAAGAGGTCGACATCTTTTTGCACCTTAGCGATCTCTTTCTGCAGTCGCTTCTCCTCTTCGGCAATATCCACCAGCCCTGCTAAAGGAAGTGAGATTTCGACCTCTCCAGCAACCTGGGTCGCCGACTGTTCAGGCCGATCAAGGCTCTGTCCGATGGTCATTTCACCAACCTTGCCAAGAACGCGAATGGCTGCGGCGCCTTCCTCAAGGATTCTGCATGCCTCTTCTGACTTACAGTCGAGCAGTGCAGTAACCTGTTTCCCGGGAGGCACGTCCATCTCGCCACGGATGTTACGGATGGCACGGATAACATCCATGACCAACTCCATGCGCTCGGCACCAACACTATCGGTCGGCAGACCGCAGCCATCAGGGTAATCCGCCTGCATGATCGATTCGCAGGGACGCTGCCCGGGCAGCACCTGCCAGATCTCTTCGGTTATAAACGGCATAATTGGATGCAACAGACGCAACAGTTGCTCAAGAACCGTAAAGAGGACGCTCTGCACACGTAACTTAGCCTGCGGATCATCACCGTAGAGGTCGTCCTTGGCCATCTCTATGTACCAATCACAGAAGTTATGCCAGGTAAATGCGTAGAGTGTGCTGGCGGCTTCATTGAACTTGTAATCATCAAGCGCGCTGTTGGTCTGACGACTCGCCTCTTCCAGTCGCGTCAGGATCCAACGATCGGCATCGGAAAGTTCATGAGCGTTCAGGTCAATGTCGGAGGGGTCAAAACCTTCCAGGTTCATCAAGGTAAAGCGACTGGCATTCCAGAGTTTGTTACAGAAGTTGCGATAGCCACCGATACGATCAGTGGAGAGCTTGACGTCACGCCCCATGGCAGCAAATGAGGTCAGGGTGAAGCGGAAAGCATCGGCGCCAAACTCATCGACAATATGCAAGGGATCGATAACGTTGCCCTTACTCTTGCTCATCTTCTGTCCCTGAGCATCACGCACCAGGGCATGGATATAGACATCCTTGAAGGGAACCTGGCCCATGAACTTGTGACCCATCATCATCATGCGGGCAACCCAAAAAAAGAGGATGTCAAAGCCTGTAACCAGGCAGGAGGTCGGGTAGAACTTGTTGAGCGTCTCGGTCTGCTCGGGCCAACCCATGGTCGAGAAAGGCCAGAGAGCGGAAGAGAACCAAGTATCCAGAACATCTGTATCTTGACGGATATCGGTACTGCCGCAATGAGCACAGACCGTCGCATCTTCGCGCGTAACGGTCAACTCTTCGCAGGCATCACAGTACCAGACCGGGATACGGTGCCCCCACCAGATCTGGCGGCTGACACACCAATCCTGCAGGTTGAACATCCAGTCGAAATAGGTTTTCTCCCATTGTTGTGGAATAATCCGGGTATCGCCCTGCTGTACCGCCTTGATCGCTTCTTCAGCCAGTGGACCGACCTTGACGTACCATTGTAAAGACAGGTAAGGCTCTATAACGGTTTTACAGCGGTAACATTCACCCACAGAGTTGGAATAGTCATCAATCTTCTCGAGCAGATCCAGGTTTTCCAGATCGGCGACTACGTTGGCACGCGCCTCGTAACGTTCCTGCCCTTGGTAGGAGCCGCCATTTTCGTTAATAACACCGGATTCATTGAGGATGTTGATCTGCTCCAGGTCGTGACGCTTGCCAAGCTCGAAGTCGTTGAAATCGTGAGCCGGGGTAATCTTAACCGCGCCGCTGCCAAAATCCTTGTCCACATAGTCATCGGCAACAATAGGGATCTCACGATTCATCAGCGGCAGGAGCACTTTTTTGCCGATCAGGTCCTGATAGCGCACATCTTCCGGATGCACCGCAACAGCGGCATCACCGAGCATTGTCTCCGGACGGGTCGTCGCGACCACCAGATGACGGTCGGTACCTAGCACCGGGTAGCGCAAATGCCAGAGATGTCCCTTCTTGTCTTCGTGCTCTACTTCGAGATCGGACAAGGCGGTGTGACAACGGGGACACCAGTTGATCAGGCGGTTGGCCCGGTAGATCAGGTCATCTTCATACAGCCGAACAAAAACTTCACGAACAGCCGTAGAGAGACCTTCGTCCATGGTAAAACGCTCGCGCCCCCAATCACAGGAAGCTCCTAAACGTTTCAACTGCTCAATGATCTGGCCTCCGGACTCTTCACGCCACTTCCAGACCCGGTCGATGAACTCTTCTCGACCGATCGCATGACGATCAAGGCCTTCGGCAGCGAGCTGTCTCTCAACCACATTCTGGGTTGCGATACCGGCGTGATCAGTGCCCGGCATCCAGAGGACCTCGCAGCCACACATTCGCTTCCAGCGAGCCAGAATATCCTGCAACGTATTGTTAAGAGCGTGCCCCATATGCAACACACCGGTCACGTTCGGCGGCGGAATTACGATTGAGTAATGAGGCTTTGCAGATTTCTCATCAGCACAAAAGCGGCCATCGTCTTCCCACTTTTTGTACCACTTGCGTTCAACATCATGCGGCTCGTAGCCTTTGTTCAACTTCTCTTCCATCAGTGTCGCATCCTTCCAACATGGCGAATTCGGCATTTTTCTCTGGAGCCGACAAAAGGAAATGGGGATTTTAGCAATCCCCATTTCACACGTCAATCTATTGTCTGCCAGTTACTCTCAGGCGGCAGCGTCCTTGATCTTGCGTATCTCTTCACGGATCAGGTTTTCGGCAAGATCAGGGACAACCTCCCAGGCAACCCGCTCCAGAATTGATCCAGCCAGTTTTTCCACGACCTTGGTGACAACCTTTTCGATAATCTGTTCGATTTCGTCTTCACCCATCGCAGAAGCTTTCGCTTCTACATCCACAGCAGAGGCTGCGGCAGCAACAGGAGCAGCTTCCTCGATGACAACTTCAGGAACTTCTTCGACTGGGGCAGACTCCACCACAGGCGCTTCAAAGACCGGAGAAGCGGCAACCACAGGCTCATCAACAAAGACGTCGACTTCTTCCGCTGCTGGAGTCGCACTCACTTCAGGGGACACTGCGATCGGTTCCGCTGCTGCAAAAACATCTTCATCTTCAATGGCAGCAATGTCAGCAACAGGCTCCGCAAAGACATCTTCGGCCGCATCGTCACGCGACCAGGCCGCAAGAGTCTGCTCTGGCATCACCGGCTCGAGGTCTTCCTCGCCCAGGATATCATCATCTCCCAGAGGCATGATCTCGTCCTCGTCCATATCAAAAACATCGAGGTCGGCACTAACCGTCGGCAACTCTTCCACTTCACCAAAGTCTGCGACCGGAAGTTCTTCTACTTCCTCAAACTCTGTAACCGGCAGAGGTTCTTCTTCGGCGAAAGCAAAGTCATCTTCGACGGCTGCAACCGGCTCATCAGCAACAAAGGCCTCTACAAAAAAGGCTTCTGTGGCAACTGGCGCCGATTCCGTTTCGGTGGCAACCTCACTCCAGGCATCTGCAACAGCAGGCTCGGACTCCACGGCAGGTTCGGACTCCACAGCAGGCATCTCTTCCTCGAAAGAGATATCTCCAAAAGGATCCTCGGACGCAGCGCTCTCTACCGGTTCGGCGGTAGCGACTTCATCAAAAGCATTAAGAGGCTCCTCTTCTATGGCAAAGGCCTCGACCGCGGCAGGTTCAGGCTCGACGGCGGGGGCTGGTGCAACAAAAGGCTCCGGCTCAGCCACAGGTGCCGATTCAACCACGGCAGCGGCGCTGAGCAACTCAGCGACCTTATCAATCAGGCTTTGTGACTCAAAAGGTTTTTCAATCCAGGCGTCCGCTTTGCAACTGCGAGCCTTATCCTCGTCAAACGGCTCAAAAGAACCGGCTAGGAGCAAAACAGGAATATGCTGAAGGGCAGGATCCTGTTTGATCGCCGTGGTCAGTTCATAACCATTCTTTCCCGGCATGTAGACGTCGCTCATAATCAAATCTGGCTTGAGCTCCTGAGCTTTAG
>JAOUDB010000485.1 GCA_029859485.1 Desulfuromonadales bacterium
GGGGGGACGAAGAGGTAGAAGCTCTCGAGATAGACAGTGAAGACATCCCCGCACCTGTCGTTGAAGCAGAACCAGTCTCTACGGTTGTCACTGAACAGGCAGAACCCGCTGAACTCCAGGATTCTTCTACACCGCCGCGTGATGAACCTCAAGTTGATCTGAACACTGTACGACGCAACGATCTTGTTGCTCCCGCGGCTCCTTCCGTGCGGCGATTGGCGCGTGATCTTGGCGTCGATATTTACCAGGTGCAGGGCACGGGCCCCGGCGGACGTATCAGTGAAGATGATGTGCGCAATTTCGTTCGCGAAGCCATGCAGCGCATAACGGGGGGTGGTCCCGTTCCTTCAATGGTGGGAGAGTTCCCAGGGCTGCACGCCCAGCGGCCATTACCCGATTTCAGCCGTTGGGGGGCGATTCGACGTGAGCCGTTGTCTCGGGTTCGTGAATTGACTGCCGATTCCATGGGCTATGCCTGGTCGACGATCCCCATGGTCACCCAGTATGACAATGCTCAGATTACAGAGATCGAGGCGTTTCGCCAGAAGACCAACCAGCGCGCCAGCGCTGAAAATCGTTTGACCATGACAGCCATCATGGTCAAGGTCTGTGCTGCAGCGCTTAAGGCGTTTCCGGGTGTCAATAGCAGCCTGGACCTGGCAAACAATGAGCTTGTGTTGAAAGATTATGTGCATATAGGCGTTGCTGTAGATACCCCCGGTGGCTTGCTGGTGCCTGTGATTCGTGATGCCGATCAGAAAGGCATCGAACGACTCGCCACGGAATTGAACGGGCTTGCCGAGAAGACCCGTGAGCGCAAGATCAGTCCGGCCGATATGGAAGGTGGAACTTTTACCATCAGCAACCTCGGCGGGGTTGGGGGGACTTCTTTTACGCCGATCGTTTATGCCCCGCAGGTGGCGATCCTGGGGATCTCGAGCGCTGCAATGCAGCCGGTGTGGGATGGCAACCAGTTTATCCCGCAACTTATCATGCCGCTTTCTCTGACCTATGACCACCGCGTCGTTGACGGTGCCGATGGTGCCCGTTTCCTGCGCTGGATTTGCGAGGCTCTTGAAAACCCTCTGAACCTGGTCATGAAAGGATGATGATGTGAGTAACACAGAAAAGATCCCTGCCAGTGCGCAACTGGTTGTCATAGGAGCAGGACCGGGAGGATATGCAGCCGCCTTCAAGGCTGTTGAGCTGGGCTTGAATGTCACCCTGATTGACCCGGAGGCGAACCCGGGCGGCGTCTGCCTGCATCGTGGCTGCATTCCGTCGAAGGCTTTGCTCCACGTTGCCAAACTGGTTGCTGAAGCGGAAGAAGCTGCAGAAATAGGTGTCACCTTCAAAAAGCCTCAAATCGATCTTGACCGGGTGCGTAGCTGGAAAGATGAAGTCATCGGCAAGTTGACCGGAGGTCTCGGCGGAAAAGTTGCGAAACAGAAGATCACCTATGTTCGCGGCATAGCGAAGTTTAAGGACGCGCACACTTTAACGGTGACAGCCACTGCCGGAACCACGGGTGAGATGTCGTTCGAAAAAGCTATCCTCGCCACCGGTTCACGACCAATCATGCTGCCGGGCGTGGCTTCTGGCAGCAGCAAAATTATCGATTCCACAGGGGCCCTTGAAATCCCGGATATCCCCTCTTCGCTGCTGGTTGTCGGCGGTGGCTACATCGGACTGGAGCTTGGTTCTGCCTACGTTGCTCTCGGCAGTAAAGTCTCGGTCGTGGAAATGACCGCTGGTCTGCTGCCGGGCTGTGATCGTGATCTGGTTTCAGTGCTGAAAAGACGGATTGACAAAAAATTTACCGAAATCAAACTGAATACCCGTGTGACCGATTTGAAAGAGCAGAAGAATGGAGTGATGGTCACTGTTGAGGATAAGCAGGGTGAAGCGACCAAGAGCCTTTTCAGTAAAGTTTTGATTGCCATTGGCCGTAAACCTAACAGTGAGAACCTGGGGCTTGAAAATACCTCCATTAAAGTCAACGATAAGGGATTCATTCAGGTGGATGCTCAGATGCGAACAGCAGAAGAGCATATCTTTGCGATTGGCGATATTGCCGGTGAACCGATGCTGGCACATAAGGCTTATGCTGAAGCAAATGTTGCTGCTGAGGTGATTGCGGGCAGAAAGGCTGTGTTTGACCCCCGCGCGATTCCGGCTGTGGTTTTTACCGATCCTGAAATCGCCTGGTGCGGTCTGACCGAAACCGAAGCGCGCGAGCAAAAAATCAAGATTAAAACGGCTAAAATGCCCTGGCGCAGCAATGGGCGTACGCTTACTCTCGGTCGCGATGATGGCATGACCAAACTGATCATTGATCCGGACACCGATCGCTTGCTCGGCGTGGCTGTTGCCGGCCCCGGTGCGGGGGAGTTGATCGCTGAAGGGGTGCTGGCGTTGGAGATGGCTGCGGTCAGTGAAGATCTGCGCAAGTCGATTCATCCGCATCCGACTCTCTCCGAGACGCTCTACGAAACGGCTGAGATGCTCTTTAAAGTTTAGGGCGACACTTCAATGGAAGTGTCGCCGCTTTGGAAATTTGACCAAAGTCATTTCTTTGATACTCAATTCGGAGTATCTTCAACGCATCATGAATAAAATAATCAATTGGAAAAAAGCGAGTCACTGGCGGTTGACGATCCAGTGGCTTTTCCTCGGCTGGTGCCTCTTTCTGGGCATCCAGTTCGGTCTCTTCGTGCGGCACTTCGAAACGGCAGGGCAGGCGGGTTATTATTCTCGCCCCCCGGGAGTTGA
>JAOUDB010000487.1 GCA_029859485.1 Desulfuromonadales bacterium
TTCACCAATAACGACATGTTCACCAATCGTGCTGTAGGCGCCAATACTGACATTGTCGGCCAGTTGTGCGCCGGGATGAATTATTGCAGTCGGGTGAATCATAAATTCCCTTTATTTATCAGCGAACGTTGCTTTAAGTTCAGCCTCGGCAACCCGTTTACCGTCAACCGTCGCAGTGCCCTTGAAGTTATAGATGCCTCGGCGGACATTGAGCAATTCAAGCTCAAGCGTCAGGACATCACCTGGAAGGACCGGCTTGCGAAATTTAGCCTTATCTATCCCAACAAAATACGGCACCTGGTTCTCAGCGACTTCTTTGGCAACAATCGCATAGACGCCTCCAACCTGGGCCATAGCTTCGAGGATAAGCACACCCGGCATAATGGGATGCTCCGGAAAATGGCCCAGGAAACAGGGTTCATTAATCGTAACATTCTTCTTGCCAATGATGCGCTTGCCTGCCTCAAATTCAGTGATCCGGTCCACGAGCAGGAAAGGGTAGCGGTGAGGCAGAATCTTCATGATATCGAGTGTGTTCAGTTCCATAATCAACTATCTTCCTTTGCTAACTTGCTCTTAAGTTCAGCCATCTCTTTTTTGAGTTGTCTCAGTTCTTTGCGCATTTCTGGCAAATGCGGCATGGTCATGGTCGCCTTAAGCCAATCACGATGAGGCATTGCCGGTACTCCGGCAAGCGTCTGGTCGCTGTCTTCATTATTAGAAATTCCACCCCGAGCGGCCAATGTCACATTATCACCCACCTTGACATGGCCAACAACAGCAGACTGGCCGCCAAAGGTGCAGTGCTTGCCAATGGTCGTGCTTCCGGCGATGCCTACCTGAGAGACGATAATGGTGTCTTCACCAATCAGTACATTGTGAGCGATCTGTACAAGGTTATCAATCTTTGCCCCACGCGCGATTCGGGTAACACCCAAGGTCCCGCGATCAACGCAGGAGCAAGAGCCGATTTCAACATCATCTTCGATGACAACATACCCGGCCTGGGGGATTTTGAAGTAACTTGAGCCGTCAGGGGCAAAACCGAAACCATCGGAGCCAATGACGACTCCCGGTTGCAGGATGATGCGATCGCCGAGGAGACATTTCTCGCGCACAGTCACATTGGCATGAAGAAGACAATCCTCACCAACAACAGCATCTGCACCGAGCACAACACCTGAATGCAGCTGAGTCCCCTTACCTATCCTGGCCCCGGCAGAAACAACGGCCCCGGGAGCAACCGTAACGTTCTCGCCAAGGATGGCACTGGGATGGACATGAGCACCGTCCATCACCCCCTGTCCCACGTGAGGCGACACCTCAAAGTAGTTCAGGATCTTGGCAAAAGCAAGATAAGGGTTCTCGACAAGGAGCAGTGGTGTCGCCAGGCTACCACTCAAAGAAGGATGGGCAATAATTGCCGCAGCGCCGCAATCAGCCAACTTTTCTTGGTATTTTGGGTTCGCCAGAAAAGTAATCTGGTCTGGCCCGGCAAGATCAAGAGGAGCTACCCCGGAAACAGAAGTAGAGGGGTCGCCAGAGACGCACCCCCCTACCAGATCTGCCAGAACAGCCAGGGAGGTCGGTTCCCTGTGTTCAGCATGCATCATAATTAGTTCCCTTGTTTATCAAAAGCCTTGATCACCGAGTCGGTAATATCGATACTTTCATCGGCATAGACAATGGAGCTCTCGGTTTTTTCAAGGACCATCAGGTAGCCATCACTCTTACCGACTTCCTGGACAACCTTGAGGAGCTTTTCAAGGATTTTCCTGGTCAGATCGGCGTCCGTCTGTTGCAGTGTCTCCTGAATATCCTTGGTAAAGCGCTGATAATCTTTAACCTTCTGCTGGTAATCACGTTCTTTGGCGTTACGGGCTTCTTCTGAAAGGAGCATCGCCTGCTTTTCCAGCTCTTCCTTAAGCTTTTTCAACTCTTCCTGACGCTGCTGGACTTCTGCATCATAGCCCTGCACCTCGGTTTTGATTTTCTCTTTGGCTTCCTTGCCAGCAGAAGAGAGATTCAAAGCTTTTTGAAGGTCGACATAAGCAATCTTCTGGGCCTGAGCCATCACTGGGGAGGCCACCAGACCAAAACAAACCAACAACAAAATCACCAACTGCTTCATGCATTTTCTCCTTAGAAAAGGTATTGAGTGTGCTGTTTAAAAGAATCGTCCAATCATAAAATCAAACTTGCCATTGTCCTCATAATCCCTGGCGTCGAGATTAAAGCCGTACTCGAAACGCATCGGGCCCATAGGGCTCAGCCAACGAATTCCAGCACCCGCACTATAACGCCAGGAAGCAAAAGCATCATCATCTTCACCCCAGAAATCTTCGGAATTCCAGGTATTGCCGACGTCAAAGAAGGTCACACCCTTGAGGCCGAGGTCTTTAACCAACGGGAAGATATACTCGAAATTAAAGTAAGCTTCCGTATCACCACCGATAAAGTCTCCAAATTCATCACGCGGCCCAACTTCGCGGGATTCAAAACCGCGAAGGGAGTAAATTCCGCCGAGGAAGAATCTTTCATCAATCGGTACATCCTCACTATCACCGCCCAGGTCATGAACATAACCAAGCTGGCCATGGGCTGAGAAGACCGTACCCCACTTCCATGGCCAGAAATGACGGCTATCCAGAATATACTTACTGAACTTTTCAGTACCGCCAACGCCGGCAAACTCCCAGGTCGCGCTCAAGTCCGTACCAGAGGACGGATCCAGACGATTATCCGTTGTATTGTAGGTATATGTCGTT
>JAOUDB010000486.1 GCA_029859485.1 Desulfuromonadales bacterium
CGGAGGCTTTGCGTCCCACCCTTGCAGGTGGTTTGCTCTTGTCGGCTTGGTCATAAAAGAGAGTCACGACATTTTAGGACGACTCTCCTTTTAACATTTGTGATTCTGCGGTTACTCTAATCACATACATCTCAAGAATCTCTCACAATTTCTCAGCGGGCATTCAGTCTTGGGATTGACGATCTTCTTTCAAGGAAAGGGCTAAGTTCCGGATTGACGTAAAAAAACGATCAAGGCCCCACGACCACCATAACGTTGTGGCGCCAGCCCCCATTCCAGGACAAGTTCTCTTTGAGACTCCAGCAACCTCTCCATAGCAGTGCGCAGCACCGGGCCATGGCTTGAATGCGACCCTTTGCCAGTGATGACAAGAACGGTCCGGCATCCCTGACAGAGAGTATCCTGAAGAAAAAATTGAACCTTTGTGCAAGCCTCTTCTACGGTCAACCCATGCAAGTCAAGCTCGGCTTCAGGCTTGAGTTGCCCACGTTCAACCTGCTTCATACGACGAGGGACAGCCTTATTGACAGGCTCCTCCTCTGACCACTCATCGACAAAGGTCTTTTGCATGGACCCCAAGGCCTCAAGAAAGGCCTCCTGGTCGCGCTCCTCCTTGGATTTCTCGGGCAAAACAGGAGGTTGTACAGCTCTACCCTGCTTCGTCGCATGCTCTTCAATCGCCTTCCCTGGCAGCGGCTTAACCCCGAGGAAACCCATCTCATCAGCAAAAGAGACTCCATCAATTGAATGCGCAGCTGCATTCCCGATCATGCTGCTTTTCTGATCGTCCACACTTTTTGGCAAAGCAGGTGGCTCCTTCAACGCAGACAGCCCCTTCAAACTCTTGAAGGGGCTGCTGGAAAATTCTTTCGGTGTCGAGTTCTTCTTTTTCTTCGACTTTTTCTTGGCCATGGCTATAACCTTGATTAAGAGTCACACGGCGGCGCCGTTATCTTCTGACTATCTTGCGTCGACCCTGCATGGCCTTGGTCTGCTTACGAATCATGGCGCCCTGCTTCTCCAGCTGAAACTGCAACCAGAGGTCACCATAACCCTGCATCTTCATCTTACCGCCGGATTTGAGAGCTTCCAGGTTGGAGCTCATCAGTTCATCACTGCCAACCTTTTTCAGGCCTTTTTCCATGACGCTGACAGCCTTGTTGCGATCACCGATCTTGTCGAGACAGAAGGCGTAGAGGCTCCAGAGCAGCGGCTCCTTGCGGGTTCCAGCGACGGTCTTGTCAAAAGTCGCAATCATCTTCTTGGGCTGGTTGCGCTTCATCTGGATAATCGCCAGCATCGCCATAGCAACCCAGTGACGCACAAAACCCTTCTCAAGATAATCGTAGGCTTTGCTGAAATCGCGACGCAGGTAATAAACCATGCCGATCTGGGCATTCATCTGCTTGTCGATGAAGAACTGCCACCATTGGTACTTCTTCTTTACGCCTTCCAGTTTATGAACCGCGGCTTCGGGACGATTGGCCATGATGTCTTTCTGCACCACCTCCATGGCATCGCCAACAGCCTTCATAACCTGTTTGAGGATAAGCACGTAGATAAGAGTAAAGCCGGCCAAAGCGGTAATCGCGGAAATAGCGGGGTGCAAGCTGGTGGTGAAATACAGGGCGGCGCCAAGCGCGGAACCTGCAACTAATGCAATGAGTACAGACAGCATGAAAAAAGTCCTTTCGAGTGGTTTAGAGCGACGTATACTATCAGCCTGCATCGAGGTTGTCAAAGCAAACTAAGACCTTAGAAGTGGCGCGTGGCGTGAAAAATCTAAAGTTTCAATTCACCAGTTCTGGATGTGTAACGATGCGGTTGATACCGAGAGTTGAGAGGTTCTTCGGCAACGTCTCATTGTGCAGAAATTGCGTATTGCCGTCCTGGTAAAGAAGAGGCTCTGTCTCCTCTGTTTTCAGGGTAAAGGTCTCTCCACAGGGAGCAGCACAAGGGCCAAATACCGGGGAGGTGCGAAACGGACAGTTACGGCTCGAAGTGACCATGGCATAAGGAAGATGCAAAGAACCTTGTAGAGGTACCGGCAGAGGAGCAAGCCCCTGCAGGAGGTTGTCCTGTTCAATGCGCGTGACCCCTTTCTCAACAAGCAGTTCCACGGCGTCGCGATTATGCCAAGATCCGCGGCGGAAATATTCAGACTGCTCGGTCCCCAGGGTCATCTCGAGGATACGTGGCCCACGCTTCTGCCCTGAGAGCGCTCGACCCAGGATCACCGTCAGGTCATCACGCACAGAACGTAACAGTTCCAGAGCTCCCCAGTCAGAGATCAGGACCTCATCACCGGAAGCCAGTTCGGGCAGGACTGTTTTAAAATAATTGTCGAGCTGCCGCCGTTCGGCCTCGCCGAGAACCGGCGTCACAAGGGTATAGGCCCAATCGACACGGCGTGCCCAGGCTCTGGAAGCCAGCGTTTTTTCAATAGAGGGCAGACGCCAGAAGCAGAACTCGGCGCCATGATAGAGACGGGAAAACCCTGTCGGTGGTTCTTCGGGGAGATCATACAGAAAAGCGGCTTGTTCAAGCTCAGCCACGGTTGCTGCTCACGTGCAGGGTCAGACTTTCACCTGGTTGCAGCACATGGTTTTCCGCAAGGTTATTCCAGCTGCGGATCTGGCCTGTGTCAACCGCAAATTCGCGACCGATCGCCCAGAGCGTATCGCCGGACCGTACCGTGTAGACCATCTTGGTTACGGGTCCACTGGTCTTTTTAACCTTTGCGATTCGTTTTTTTGCCGTCTTTTTCG
>JAOUDB010000069.1 GCA_029859485.1 Desulfuromonadales bacterium
CGCTGTTGTCGACCAGAAGGTTGACTTGGTAGCAGTCGAAGGACGGCTCGTTGGTCTGAATTGTCATCCCCGGGATTATGAGCTGCGGTTTTCGCTGCTCACGAAACTCTTCGATTCGCCCGAGAAGGTCCTCCTTACACGCTTCTAAGTAGGCGACGACGTGTTCAAAATCATGATATTTCTTTTGCATTTCTTCATACATCTGGTCAATGGCGATAAGCATCATGGATTTTTCCATGTCTGCGATTTCTGCCTGCATGATCATTTCCAGTCTGTTTATCTCCAGAGTCACTTCCTGAATGCGCTTATGCAGCGCGCTGCTCTTTTTTTCGAGGCGGGTTTTCTCTGCCGGGCTTAGTTTTTCGTACTCCTCCCCTGTCAAGGTTTTGCCATCCTTTAACGGCGACAAGGTTGGTCCATCGCTACCCTCTTGCAGGATGAATCCTTCCTCCTTGGACTCCAACTCCAGCGCTGTATACAACTCGCCTTGCTTTCTTTGGTATGTTTTGCTGATCCGATCCCGCTGCTTTTCGTACATTCTGCCTGCGAAAATCTTCGGGATATCTTTGGATAGGCGCTCAACCAGGTTGTCGACATCACTTTTGAACTCCCATCCCTTTCCGGGCGGAAGGCGAAGGTATTCGGGGCTGGTCCCATCAATGAAGTCGTGCACATAACACCAATCATCGGGGACCGGCTGATTCTCTGCATGGCTGGCAAGATGGGCTTTGATAGTCGATGTTCGACCAGTACCTGGCTGCCCGAGGATAAAAAGATTGAACCCCCTGCTGCGGATGCCGATGCCAAAATCGATGGCAGTCATCGCCCTTTCCTGGCCGATGATTCCTTCTAATGGCGGGAGTTCCTCGGTGCTAGCAAATTCGAACTGGCTCGGATCGCAGCGCCAACAGAGATCATCGCTGCATAGGCGGAGTTCGTCCATGATTCTCTCCAAATTGATCCATAGAGTCTTCACACAAGATTTTACTGCTCAAGCTCACTTAAAGAATATCGGTTAACGGTAAACCTACAAGTCAAAATTGCAATGCAATTACAGGTCGCGAGCACTGCAGAAGGGTCTAAGTCGTTAGCTATTAAAGGTTAAACCAACCAGAGAGATAAAAAACGAGAAAAGGCCACCTGTTCCCAGGCGGCCTTTTGGTCTCTGTTATTCTTGATTGGTGTGTGGGAAACCTCACACCAGCAGCACTCAGACTCTTGGCACTCATGTCGCCAAATGTTACCGTAGACCCCTGCTACCTTCGGCAAACTGAGTTGCCCTTATCATGTCGCCCTTACTCATCCCATCAAGGCCAGTCAATCCTAGAGCTTTAGCTCTTTTCTGAATTTCAATGACATCCACGACCTTTCTCCTTCGAAAATTATATCATCTGTTTTTAGATCCTTGTGATTTTAAGGTTATCTATTTTTATTGAGAGGTAATTACAGATGAGGAACATTTTTCTATTAGTCTTACTGCATCTATATTGGGCCTTGTAATAGGCAGAAATGTAAATTTTCTACTGACCCTGATAAACAAGAAAACGCCCCAGAGTTTCCCAGGGCGTTTTACGTTTATTTGCTTCTGCGTGATTCCCGTCTTGGGAACCTATATCGGATCACCCGAATACTGCGATCCAGGTTGTATAGACATTTAAATCGATGAGGCTTTCACTAAACGGTCTGGCGGATCAGAAACTAGCATATAATCTTCCTCCTTAATCCTTATAGACCTCTTGTGCTATTGAGGTGATTTTACTATAACACAAAAGCCAACTTGAGGTGCACGAGGGCCACTCGGAATTGTTCCAGGTGGCCTTCAGTTTGTGCGTTAAAGAGGTTACTGAATACCTCTATCAATAAGAAGCCGTTTTTGTTCTCGTTAGTCGTGAGATGTAAGAAAGCCCTTGATCAAAGGGACAAGGGCTCCGTGTTTTCAGAAAAGAAAACGCATAAACTGTGTGTCCCCGGATAAAAACAAATAGTATTTACTCGAGTTCACATACCCACTGAGAATGTAATTTCTCAAGCTGGCTGAGCATAAATTCCTTTTCAGCGACATTGGCCTGAACAAGATCGCCAATTGAAACCAAACCGATCAGCGTGCCATCTTCAAATACAGGAAGATGACGACAGCATTTGTCGGACATCAGCGCCAACCCTTCTTCCACACTTTGGTCCGGAGAGATATAAAGGACTTTGTTCGTCATGATCTTCTCAACAGATGTTTTGAGTGATGACAGTCCTTCCAAAATCACCTTCCGTGCATAGTCGCGTTCGGACATTATGCCGACCACCTTTCCCTCGTTCATAACAAGCAATGCGCCAATATTCTCCCTAGCCATCAATTCCAAGGCCTTGTAAATTGTCTCATTGGCACTGACACTAACAATTGAAGCGCCCTTGTTCTTCAACACTTCACGAATAGATTTGGTCATGTCGCCTTCCTTTCCAAAGTCATGAAATGAATGCAGTTCTTAACTTTATCTGAGGCGACATAGATGTCAAACACCGAGGAACAGCAAACAGTTTTCGTGTTTTATATTTGCCCACAAATATGAAAAGGCCACCCGTTACCAGGTGGCCATAGTTTTGCGTATTAACGAGCTTCCTGAATACCTAACGGGAATTGCGAACGTTTCCACAAGACAATTCTACAGGAGTTCTATCAAATCGCCTTCAGGAAAAAGGTCTACCCCAACTTGGAGGGCTTGCAGGAAGATCTGTACGTTTGGCTCGATTACTACAATAATGATCGAACAGATCAGGGAACGATGTGTTGTGGCAGGACGCCAATGGAAGCGCATGAAGACGGCAAGAGCATCTGGCAGGAAAAGCTTGTAGCTTAAACTTGACCTGACAGACACCTCCGCAAAACCGGCAACTGTCAGATCAAGTCGCGACTACTACATATTATTAGTGATATTGGTGAAGCAGAGAGTGAAGTTCAGATAACAAGTAAATATAATTCCTCCTTGGGAATTGACTGCAGTCTGGTTTAATCAACACCCTTAAATTGCGTCCTATGTCGCAGGCAAGAAATCGATTGGATAAAGGATGGTTGTCACAGGGACATCCTCCTTTGGACCAAAATTGAATCTTTTGACACGGCCAATAATTTCAGCAACCAGGTAATCGGAAGCGAGATCCGTCGATTCAACCAAACACATGGAGACATCTCCTTCCGGCTGGATCGTGATTTTCAGCAGCATCTTGCCACGGAGAGTCGGGTCCTTTCGCAACTCCTTGTTGTAAATGCGATAAAGTGCCGCCTTGTATCGATCGAAGACGATCTGAATCTCTTCATCGGTCCGGCCTGGCCCAGGGCCACCACTCATTGGTCGACCTTCTTCGCCTCCTATGCCGGCCACTGAACTCTCAACGTTCGAGAAACCAACCCCACCAATTTGGCCGGCATTACCATATCCACTGCTGCCGCCACCACTAGAACTTCCATTTCCCAGGTTTGTACTAACACCAAAACTACTTATACCGCCGCTGGTGCCACTTTTCGCCTGCATTGCAACCAGATTTCGTTTTGCACGGGATTGGCCGGGTATTAGTTTTGAGTCCCTATTCACATGGGCATCCGTGCCGAGTTTTGCAACTGGTACTTCGTCCATCAGATCGGAGAAAGTGCTCTTGAATGCCAACACACCAGTGGTTTCAGCCTTTTTACGTGCAACTTGAGTCCCACCACCCTTAGTTTTCTTTGTCGGTTCCACTTTTTGGGGATTCTTCTTTGTTTTAGCCTTTTTCTCAGATATCTCCTTTTTCGGCAGCTCCGGTTCAGTTTTCTGTTCTTCATTCAACTCTTCCCGGGGTTGTGGCTGAACCGGTTCAGGGATCGGTTGCACATTTCTCACCAGCGTGGCAAGCCGCTCAGGAATTTCAATCACTTCAACCGATCGATCAATTATCGGAAGTGTGACTAACGGGATAATCGTGCCAAGCGCAACAGTCCAAAACATGCATACGAGGAGTGATTTTCGAAAGCGCTGTTCATTTTCAATCTTGATGTTCCAAGGCATAGTCATCGGCAGGAAAGGCATGGGTGACATTTCCCGTTCGATGATAAATTCTTCTTGACGACGTTCTTCGCGAGCATAAGATTGGCGTACTTCTTCGTCCAGGTTATCCAAATCATCGAGGCACTCTTTGATTTGGTTCCTGACTGCCTCCCTGTGCTCCTCCACTCCTTGTGCCTCCACTTCGAAGCTAGCGATCCGGTTCCTGAACAACTTCAGGTGCTCACCGGCATCGATATCTGGCAGATCACTCCAGAACAGGTCCCCGGCATCAAGTTCGTCTAACCGGTCGAATGCGTTGCAGACCTCGCGCAATGCTTCAAAGCGCTTTTTCTCAGCCAGATGTGCTTCAAGCTCTGCATCTATGATGCGCAGGTCTGCCTCGAGGGTCTTGAGCCTTTCTTGAGATGCCTCGATCTGCGCATTTAGCGGCGCCAACTCTTCATATAACAGAGGTGTATTCACGGAACGCTCTCTTATGTCTGTGAGGCTTTCTGGATAACGGCGAGGGAAATCCTGCCATATCCTGAGCCTGTACATGTTGTCATGATCTTCTTAAGGACGTTGAACGGGATCGTCTTGTCGGCAAGGATAGTGACTTCCTTGCTGGAAACCACAGATTGCGTATTGATGCTGATGATGTTCCGTTCGAGAAGATCAAGTTTTTGGGTGATTTCCGGAATGTTCTCACTCTTGGTCTCAAGTAGTACAGATGTATTCACCACAGCTTCGCCCTGCACCAGGACCATCTCCGGACTGACCATGATTACCACCGTCTCCCGAGGCTTTGATTCGACCACTGAATCCGGCAGCTTGATATGCTTAGGGGTAGACAGGACTTCGTTCGAAGACGAGTTGGCCAGTAGGAAAAATACCAGAATAGTGAACACATCCATAAGCGCAGTCAGGTGCAAACCTGTGACCTTCTTCCTGCTGCGATTCATACGTCTAATGCGTCTGCTTTCCCTCATGGTGCATCTCCAATAGAAATTTTGGGGAAGAGCACCATTTTATGGAGCTCTCCACTGCCCTCTTCAGGGATTTGGGTTTCACGTAGCGTGTCCATAACGCGAATCAGGTGGTCGTATTGAATGTCGGGCTCCATCAGTACCGTCGCATCGTCCTTTTCCGGGTAGTCACTTTTAAGTCGCAAGAGGACCTCTGTCAGTTTCTGCAGGTCGTACTCGCCCTCCTGGTTTGGGATTGCTGCGACCACGCTAGAACCATTTGCGATTTCGAGCCCGGCTCTGCGAACGACCACCTCGATAGCGAAGTTTGGTTTCGCGACCTGACTACCACCTGATGCAGTCGGGACGCTTAACTCCAGAATAGTGATACGGGAGAACACAGCAGTGATGAGCAGAAATGGCACAAGCACCACCATCAGGTTCAGAAACGAGGTGATATTCAGCTCGGGAGTGTCTCTGTGCCGAGTTCGTCGTTTGTTCATAGATCGCCTATTCATAATCAACCTGTCGGGAATTGTCGTTTAGCAAAATTAGAAATATTATTCAGAGACTTAACCGAGGCCATTTCCAAACTATCCACGATCTGACCGGTGGTGGTTGTCAGCTTTGCATGGACTAAAAGTAAAGGAATCGCAACCATCAGGCCGAATGCCGTTGTGTTCATTGCGACCGATATGCTGGCTGATAACAGGTCGGCTTTCTCGGCAGGGTTAGCGTTTGAAACGGCCGTAAATGCTTCTATTAAACCCATGATCGTGCCGAGCAGGCCTAGCAATGTGGCAATATTGGAGAGCAGAGCCAAATATGGAGTGCGCTTTTCCAGTTGCGGAATGATCTCCATCATACTTTCTTCCATGGCGATCTCAATGTCTTCACGGCGCCGAACCGCGCCTTGGCGCGCTAACCCCATCGATAGCATCTGCGATATGGTTGATTTGTCTTCGTTAACCATTTCTCGCGCCTTGTCGAACTCACCTTGACTGAGAACCGGCTGAACCTGGTCCCACATTTTGCGATTTTCATTACGTGTCCGTGCCAGCTGCATCCAGCGTTCGACTGCGATGGCAACACCGACCGCAAGCACGAGTAAAATGGGATACATGAACATCCCGCCCTTCTGAAAAAAACCTACGATTGAATAGATACCCATGACTTTCCTCCTAGTGTTGTTGATGAATGTCCGGTTCACCGGATCCTTTTTTAATAATATGCCTTAAATAATGTGCACAACTATCTGTTTTTAAATGTTTATCAAGCAATAATATTATAAAATCACAATTCCTAATCCCCGGGTTTTACCGTGCTGACTTCATAGTAATCGAGCTGCCGCATGAACACTTCGCGATCGACTGGCATGTCGCGTTCATTCAACATCATGTTCATACTGGTCTCTTCACCCAGGTCAGAACTCTTCCAAGGCACGATATAAAGAGATTTTGGCGCTTCATCATTACCGACAATCGAAATCCCCGAGAGCTCCTTGGTCTCCTCCTGGCTGATCGGTTGTTCATTTGTGACTGGACTCGACACAGCTCCAGCCAGACTTGTCGCCATCAGCAAAAATAACAATATGAGAAAATACCTAAGAACCATCTGTCCTCCTCCGGCAGGCTGAGTGCCTTATGCTAATTCCTTATTTGCTTCCCATGCGCAGGTTCAAATCGGCAATCCACAATGCCACGGCCCCATCTTCAGGGTTGGTCTGGCTGTAGAACGAGTATTGCTCCGCAGCGCAAGCGGTATCATGGAGATACAGTTCGCAAAGGATCCCGAGGTTACGGCGCACAGGCAAGTATTCGGGGAACAAGAGCAGTGTGGATTCGTAAACCTCACGGGCGTCTTCAAACCGACCGGTTTGACGTAGCAACAATCCGTATTCGTTGTTCGCCACAGGATGGTCGGGGACCAGTTCCAGGGCGGTTTGCAGTAGTTCTTCGGCTTCTTCAAATCGCTCAGTATGCCGATAGGCCATTGCCAGATTTATATACGGAGCGGTTACACCCGGTGATTGACGAACGATCTCTTCAAGGATCGGAATAGCCTCTATCTCCATGTCATCCTTGACCATGACAACAGCCCGGTTAAAATCGGCGTGCCATGAAGCAGAAAGATCTGGGATTTCCGTGATGATAAAACCTGTTCGTCCACCTTCAAGACGGGAGATGGTCTTTTTCTCTTCAGCAGGTTTTTGCTCCGCAAGAGTTTCCGTGAGCGACGGCTTGGTCACAGCACACCCGACTGCAAACGAAAATAAAAAGATCAATCCGACAAGACGCAGCAAATACAATGTCTGTAACTGGCCAACTACCCTGCCCTTTTTATCCTGTCTGTCATTGGATCCCATGTATTACTCCCGACCTAATGTTTCGCGCTCTGCTGGTTGAGTCCATTATTGTTTCGAGGGACTTGGTCCGTTGAGAACTGAGATGCGCTTTGAAGATCTGTTGATTCAATCTGTTCCTGGGCAATATCTGGTTTTGCCGCTGGTTCCTGGTTATCTACTGCCGAAATCAGCTGATCAGCTGAACCAGCAACTGTGGAAGTCATATTTTCCATACTGGCTGGATGATCGTATCTGGTTCGTCTTTCGATTTCGTAAGTGTATGATTCGAGTGACATCATGACCGGACTTTCAGCTTCTGGCCGGTCGTAACGTGCCGGCATGATTTTAGCCAGCTTTTGTAGACTCTTTTCGATCCAGGAGTTGTAGATCCCCAGAGTAATGAGTTCAAGATTGCTTTCATGCACAGTGATGGCCTTTTCCTCAAAGGGATAGGCCTGCTCCTCGATTGCGAGCTCATACTGTTCCAGTTCAAAGGAGGTCAGGTTATCGGGCCGCTGGGACTCCATCAATGCTTTGCTGAAATGGGCATAAATTTCGGCAAGATAGAAGGTTGACGCCGCGGTCACATCCGCGACTTCGTAGTCGAGAAGCTGCTTGAATTGCTGCGTGACCCCTTTCATGAGGTCCTGTTTTTTGAGTAAATTGACCTTAAACGGTTTGACAAGACGGACATCCACAAACCCCCTATAGGTGCTTTCTGCCAATATCAAGGCGGCGTGCGATGCAAGATAGCGAGTCTGAGCGGTACGGTTGTTGCCGGCGGCTGCTTCAATTACAACGATTTCCTGTAGCTGTTTGAGGTACCCCTCAGGATCGTCTGATTTGAGCAAAAGACTTATTTTGTGACGTGTCTCGATGTTTAGTTCGACCGGTTCCGGGAAGTACGACACGTAGCGCTGGTAAACTTTTAATGTGAGTGCCCTGTTGCCAGCCTCGTCGTATAGATCCGCAGCGGTCAGGAGAGCTTCCCTGCGGACATCTTCATCGTCCGTTTCGGTCTCAATGCGTTCGTATTCCTCCGCGGCTTGTTCCAGGCGGCCATCTTCTCGATAGATATGAGCGATTTTCTTGGTCACCTCAGGCTGTAATTCGTGGTTCGAGTAGTTTTGACGGAACCCTGACAGCACTGCGGCTGCGGCATTCCAGTCTTGAAGTTGAATTAGTGCGGTTGCTGCGTCGAACTCAGCATTGGGCCTGATAGCCGAGCTCGGGGCCACCTTGCTGACACGCAAGAAGTGGTCAGCGGCCGCCCTGAAATCGTTAATTGTAATCGCGTCTTCACCCTGCCGGTAGATTGATGCCGCGAGATTGTCGACAAGACTGCCATAGCGATCATCTGCCGTCGGGAGTGTCTCCAGGACATTGTGATAGGCCGTTTCTGCATCGGGGTAGCTTTTAAGTTCGTAGGACCCGTGGCCAATAACAATCCAGGCAGAGCGTCTGACTTCACTGTTAGATTGAGGAAATGATTCGACGAGCTGGTGAGCCCGGGCCACGGCCTGCTCATACTCCTGCATCTCATACAGCTCGTCAACGGCGGCACCGAGCACTACGGCCGCTTTCTCATGCTCTGGGAATGTTTCAGCAAATTGTACAGAACTGCGGATGACTTCAAGTTTGACCGGATTTTTGTCATCAGGCGACTCAGTGTCGAGATACTCTCGGTAAGCATAAACGGCAGCATAGCCGGCTGTGGATGACTTTTCGTGAGTTGGGTACTCATAGGCAGTTTTTTCATATTCGAGTGCAGCCTGGTCGAACGCATGGTTTTCCAGAAGCAAATCAGCCATTTGATAATTGACTGCCGGTGAGTCCAAATCTTTTGGAAAAGAAACAAGAAACTCGCGGTACCAGTGCAGAGCTTCTTCGAAATTGGCCCCTTTCTCCTTGATAAACTCCTTGTTTTGATAGGTTGCATGGTAGTGGTTCGCAAGATCCGTCAAGTTGGTCTTGAGATCGGTAATTACCTCGAGACGCTCGTTCGGATCGAAACGGTCCCAGTAGTCCGCCTGAAGACCGTAGCTGGTGGCAAAAACTTTTTTGGATTCAAGAACCAGACTGGGGAAACCGCCAGCAATGTTGATCTCGATAATTCGCATCTGGAAGTTCGGGGCTTTAAAGTGGGACGGATTGCGAGCGACA